>NZ_JAKEVK010000001.1:0-73709 GCF_022398435.1 Pseudoalteromonas sp. Isolate6
AGTCTATCGTAGAAAATTTCTTTTTCAAGAGTAGCCCGCCTAAAAATGAACATTTTGTTGCATTTAATAAGTCTTCGCTCGATTTTTTAGGCGAAGCCTGAGGTGAGTAATTTGGTATTTAACAGAGGTGTTGTGATGACGAGTGTAGCCTTCTTAAATAATTTACACATAAATTAAAAAAAACTTTTTTCGCGCAGATTTTTGCACGAAGCTTTTGTTACTTTAGTGTGAAATAAAGTGACATGTTGGAGAGCAATATGGATTATCTACGCCAATATCATGACTTAACGATTTATTACGATGCCCTCAAGAAGGCGGCAAGGCAGGGTGACGAGGTGCCAGATACCACAACTAAATGGTTAGCTCTGGTGGAAACAACCTTGTTTGAACTGCAAGAGCTTGCCCATATGGAAAAGGCTTACATGCAAAAATCAAAGACGATGAATAATCTGGTTGAGTTGGTGTATTCCAGTGCCCCAAGCATGGAATAAAAAGTAATTGCTTTTGAGTTTTTGCGGTGAGGGGGAACGTTTTACGCTAGTTTTACGTTCCCCTTTTTTCTTTGTGTGCTCGTTTATCGCCTAGTGTGTAGATGATAAACGAGTCGTACTACAGCTCGTAGGTAAAACTTAAGCCATAAACGCGAGGCTCGCCGTACTGTACATAGGTATTATTTTGCCAGCCATCTAATGGGTTATTACCAAATCTAAAGCCACGTACCACAATGTCTTCGTCTGCTAGGTTTCTACCCCAAGCCGTTAATGACCAGTTGTCGCCATAGTAGCTAAGGCTTGCGTTTATCAGGTTATGATTGCGTGCTTGTTCGTTGTGACTATCTGATAGGTAATAATTATCTTTGCCTTCAACGCCTACTTCAACCACTAGGTTATCCATTAACTCGTAATTGATGGCAAATGAGTATTGATAATTTGGTGCTTGCGCTTGGTCGCGACCATCCAAGTTTTGACCGCTTGCAGCCACAAAGTCTTCAATTTCTGTTTCTAAGTAACCTGCGCTATAGCTAAAGCCAAGGCGGTCAGTGTATTGTAGGTTACCTTCAACTTCTAGGCCGTAGTTACTGCCTTTACTGGCGTTGTCGATGTAGCCTGCAAACTGCTGGTTAGAAACTTGCCATTGCTTTAGTTGGATGTCGTCACGTTGCATATAAAAAGCGGTAACCCGCACGAGGTGACGTTTGTCTTCAGATTCACCCTTTACACCAAACTCTGCGTTCCAAACGTATTCAGGGTCAAAGTAATGGTGTTCGGCCGGAATGTTTAAACCTTCATCTTTGGCTTTTGCCAGAGCCTCACCATTTACACCGCCCACTTTGTAACCACGAGTAAGGCTGGTGTAGATCATAGTGCGAGGCACTGCTTGATATTCAAGTGCAATTTTTCCACCCCACATTACATCATCGGTTTCAATGCTAAAGCCGTTACTGTCTAGGTAGTCAGCATCATATTGCTCTGCGCGAAGGCCACCGATAAGACGGGTTTTGTCAGATAGATGGTGTACGTATTGACCAAAAATTGCGTTGCTTTCTACGGTGTAAGCAGACGTAAATGGGTTATCAAGCCAAGTATAGTGACGGGTTAAATCAACATCGTTACGTTTTGCAAAAACACCCACAACCCAATCATTTTGTTTGTCTTTGAGTAAAAACTCTATGTTGCCTTTTTCGTGGTTACGCTCATAGGCGTCGGTTGAGCTATATCCTTCTGGGTGCAAACCTGCTGCACACAGCGCAGGTTTAGTTGCGTCATTACATACCCAATCTTCGTCGTAGCTATATAAAGTGTCAGCATCTAGCCCAGATATTTTAAATTCTACATTGAATAAGTCTGCGCGCGTATAAATTCCGCGTAGTGAAAACGCATCTGAGCTGAGGTTGTCTTGGCCCGGGGTATCAGCGACGCTGTTACGTGAATTATCCAAGGTAAAACCGTCGTAACCATTTTCAGTGTCAATATGGTGATAAGCGAACTCTAGCGCAAGGTTGTCGCTCACTTGAGAGTTAAGTTTAACTCTCGCTATTTGTTCGTCTTGTTGCTGAGTGGGTTTATTTAGATAAAGATTATCTACGTAGCCGTCTGACTCTCGTTGATAAAGGCTGACACGGGCTGCTGTGTTGTCACTTAACCCTGTGCCCGCAGCCAGTCCAGCTTCATAGCTACCGTAATTGCCCGCACCTAATTTCACTTTTAATGATGGCGCTATGGTAGCGGCTTGGGTGTTTACTTCAACGATTCCTGCTAAAGCATCTGAGCCGAACTTAGTACCCTGAGGGCCGCGATACACGACTACAGATTCAGTATCAAATAGCAGCGCACTGGCGCCTAATCCTGAGTAATTAATACCGTCAATTAATAATCCAACGCTGGGATAAATGGGATCAACAAATTGTGAACGTAAACCAACGCCACGGATCTGCATAAAGCGACCACGAGCCGCACCAGCTGTAAAGTTAACATTGGCAGTGGCCCCCAATATTTCATCTAAATATTGCGCGCCGCGTTTATTAATCGTGAGCTCGTCAACTACTGACGCGCTTGCGCTTAATGTCTGGATCGTTTCATTTTGGAAGTCACCTGTGACGACTATGGTTTCCAAGTTATCGTCGGCAAGCGCCTGATGAGATAAAAATGGCAGCAATGCCAAGGTGATCGTAGAGAGTTTTAACTTCATGCTTAATCTTTGTCCCATTTTTAATTGGGCACAGTTTAGCAAAAGCCAGACCAGTTAACAGTGAAATTGTGTTATATGTTAGCCCGTTAATACTAAACAAACAGGTCAGAAATGAGTTTTAAAGTTGATTTTAAAGTCCGAGACTACGAGTGTGACTTACAAGGTATCGTGAATAACAGTGTATATTTTAATTATTTAGAGCATGCAAGACATGAGTTTTTATTAGCGAATAACGTTGACTTTGCTGCACTTGCAGAGCAAAAAATAAACTTAGTCGTTATTCGTAGTGAAATGAATTATCGAGGCTCACTACGACCAGGCGATGAATTTTACGTAGAAGTTGCGCTTGAGCGCGAGAGCAAAGTTAAATTTGCCTTTAAACAAAAAGTAATCAGAGCGTATGACAATAAACTGATGTTAGATGCTATTGTCACCGGCACGTCACTCAACGAGCGTGGTAGGCCGTTTTTACCTGAGGCTATTACTCATTTATTTGAAGAGCAGCAATTTGTGAAATAGTTGGTGTTAAAACATTCAGGTAAGACAATTTTACAGAATTTTACTGCAATTTTTGCGTCTTGAAACGTTATAATAAAGTCAGGGCATAAAATAGATGGTTTACCATGAAATTCATCAGCATAATCGGCGCAATAATGGCGCTCAGTGGATGTATATCGACAGGGAAGGTAGACACGGAAGCGCTTAAGTATTCCGCTTGGCAGTTACAGAGTATCAACGGCCAAAATATTGCGCAGTTACAATCAGACGTCAGACTTGGTGAAAAGCCTATTGATATTCGCTTTATTGATGCGCTGCAAGTCAATGGTTTTGCGGGTTGTAATCGCTTTTTTGGTGAAGGCGAAATTGTCGAAGGGCAGCTAAAAGTTAAAAACTTAGGCATGACGCGTAAGTACTGTGGTGAAGAAATCGCTCAGGTTGAGTCGCAGCTTATTAACCAATTACAAATTGGTGTCTTGCTTGAAGTGAATGCTAATAAGTTGACCTTGAAAGGAAAACCTCAGTTTAGTTTTATTAAACAATAAGCTGAAAATAAGAATTCCAGTGTCAGTGCTTGCGAGCTTTCGTGTTAGCAAGTAGACTGGCGCTAATTCGTTACTTGTCGGAGTGCCTTGAGTTTTTGCAACAAATTTGTTGCAGATAGTCGGGCTGAGATCGCATTTTGCGGGATCCGTGGACCTGATCAGGTTAATGCCTGCGTAGGGAACAAGACAGCAAACGCGCTGCGTTTGTCTGTAGCAATAGTGGTTTATTGCTATCCACCTTACCCGAGGACTATCCTCGTCTCTCTCCTTTTGGAGATCTGACAAGACACCTTTGTATGAAAATAAGAGGGACGTCATGTCAAATAATAGTAGCAAGCTAAGTCGTCGTGAAGCGCGAGCAGCCGCGGCAGAATTTATCCATAATCTTAAAGGCCAACCTTTTCCAAACTCACATAAAGTTTATGTGGAGGGTGAACAAGCAGGCGTACGCGTTGGTATGCGTGAAATCACACTAAGTGATTCGTTTGTAGGTGGCACCGAAGAAAATCCGGTATTTGAATCAAACGATCCCATTCGTGTTTATGATACTTCAGGTCCATACACAGATCCTGAAGTACCGGTTGACGTTCGTGCTGGTCTTCCTAAATTTAGAGCGCAGTGGATAGTTGAGCGCGATGATACCGAAATGCTAGAGTCGGTGACGTCACAGTTTTCCCAGCAGCGTATGGCGGATGAAGGGCTTGATCATATTCGCTTTGAACATTTACCTAAAATTCGCCGTGCCAAGGCGGGTAAAAATGTCACACAAATGCACTACGCCCGCCAAGGGATAGTGACGCCTGAAATGGAATATGTGGCGATCCGTGAAAATATGGGACGTGCTAAGTTGCGTGAAGAATTGCTCGCGCAGCAACACAAAGGTCAATCGTTTGGCGCCAGTATTCCTGAGTTTATTACGCCTGAATTTGTCCGTGATGAGATTGCCCGTGGCCGTGCCGTACTGCCAAACAATATCAATCACCCCGAGACTGAACCGATGATCATCGGACGTAACTTCTTAGTCAAAGTTAACGCCAATATAGGTAACTCATCAGTGACCTCCTCTATCGAAGAAGAGGTAGAAAAAATGGTATGGTCGACCCGTTGGGGTGCAGATACCGTAATGGATCTGTCGACAGGGCGCTACATTCATGAAACCCGCGAGTGGGTGGTACGTAACTCTCCCGTGCCAATCGGTACGGTTCCAATCTATCAGGCACTAGAAAAAGTCAATGGCGTTGCCGAAGACCTAACGTGGGAGATCTTCCGCGATACCTTGATTGAGCAAGCTGAGCAAGGCGTGGATTACTTTACTATCCACGCGGGAGTACTACTGCGTTACGTGCCGATGACGGCAAAACGCGTGACAGGTATTGTGTCTCGCGGTGGTTCAATTATGGCGAAGTGGTGTTTAGCGCATCACAAAGAAAACTTCCTCTATACGCACTTTGAAGAAATCTGTGAAATTTTAAAACAGTATGATGTTTGTTTCTCATTGGGTGATGGTTTGCGTCCGGGCTCTATTGCCGATGCCAATGATGAAGCGCAATTTAGCGAACTGCGTACCCTTGGTGAGTTAACCAAGCTTGCGTGGAAACACGATGTTCAGGTCTTTATTGAAGGCCCAGGACATGTGCCGATGCATATGATCAAAGAGAATATGGAAGAGCAGCTAAAGCACTGCGATGAAGCACCGTTTTACACGCTTGGCCCACTCACTACCGATATCGCTCCGGGCTATGATCACTTTACTTCAGGGATTGGTGCGGCGCAAATTGCTTGGTATGGCTGTGCGATGCTGTGCTATGTGACACCAAAAGAACACTTAGGCTTACCGAATAAAGAAGATGTAAAAGAAGGCCTGATCACCTACAAAATAGCGGCGCATGCAGCGGATCTGGCGAAAGGCCATCCGGGGGCTCAAGTTCGTGACAATGCGTTGTCTAAAGCGCGCTTTGAGTTTCGCTGGCACGATCAGTTTAATCTCGGTCTAGATCCAGAGCGTGCTCGAGAATATCACGATGAGACCTTGCCACAAGAGTCGGGCAAAGTCGCTCACTTCTGCTCTATGTGTGGTCCAAAATTCTGCTCAATGAAGATCACTCAGGATGTGCGTGACTATGCAAAAGAATTAGAAGCGCGAGGTATTGATCCTAATAATGTAGGTGAAGAGATCAGCATTAAAATGGTGGATGTTGAAGCCGAGATGAAAGCAAAATCAGAAGAGTTTAAGCAGTCGGGCTCTGAGCTTTACCACAAAGCGATATAACCTAACCCATCATAGCCACCTTGATGCCTGTCGGGTGGCTAACTTTAGGAGTGTAGCTATGTCTACTCAAGCACGTGTTGCTATCTTGGGTTTTGGCTTAACAGGGCGTATCGCTGCATTGATGCTCGCTGAGCGTTATCAAATCAGCGTATTTGAACAAGCAAAGCAAGGTACTGAGAGCTCAGCAGGTAGTGTGGCGGCGGCCATGTTAGCGCCGTTGGCTGAGTCTGTGATATGCGATGAGGCGTTGGCACTGCAGGGGCTGGAGTCCATGAAACTCTGGCCACAATTACTGGCTAAACTGGAAAGCTCAGTATTTTTCCAGCAGCAAGGCTCCCTTATTGTGGCGCATGGCCAAGACCGTGGTGATTTAGTGAGTTTTCAGCAGCGCTTAAAGCCGTTACAAGATCATAGCGCGGAAGTGGTGAATGGTGCTCGGATCGCGCAATTGGAACCAGAACTTGGTGGTGTGTTCCATCAAGGTTTGTATTTACCTTGCGAAGGCCAGCTTGATAATCAGGCGTTTTATCAAAGTAGTACGGCAACATTGATGAAGCAAGGGGTAGAGATTAACTACGCTGTCCATTGTGATGAAGCGAAAAAGGCGCAGCTTAGTCAAGCGTATGATTGGGTGATTGACTGTCGCGGTCTTGGCGCGAAAGCCACGTGTAATGGGCTTCGTGGCGTGCGCGGCGAAGTGGCGAGAATTTATGCCCCAGAAGTGACCTTGACCCGACCTGTGCGCTTGATGCACCCAAGATACCCCATTTACATTGCGCCAAAACCAGATCATCAGTTTGTTATTGGTGCGACGGAAATTGAGTCGCAAGATAATGATGAGATAACGGTACGTTCTACACTCGAATTACTCTCTGCTGCTTATTCGGTTCATCGTGGGTTTGCCGAAGCGCGAGTATTGTCTTTATTAGCAGGACTTAGACCTGCCTTTAAAGATAATCACCCCAAAATTGAACAGCAAGGTAATGTGATCAGTATCAATGGCCTATATAGACACGGTTATTTGCTAGCACCGCTTATCGTGAAACAAGCACTATCTAAGGAGTTATTATGAAAGTCGAATTTAATGGCGAAACGATTAATATCAACCGCGAGCAAAATATTCAGGAATTTATTGAAGCCAGAGGTGCCAAACCGCCTTTTGCCGTCGCGCTTAATGGTACTTTTGTTTCCCGTACGGAGCTGCCAAGCGTGACATTGAGCGACGGTGATAAGATTGAGCTTTTATCACCAATTCAAGGGGGATAAACATGCAGTCTATGACTGATACTAAGCTCACTATTTATGGTGAACAATTTACTAGCCGCATGCTAATTGGCTCGGCACTTTATCCTTCTCCAGAGGTAATGCAGGGGGCTATCGCCACCTCGGGTGCTGAAATTGTTACTGTGTCGCTGAGACGCCAGCAAACTAAGCAGGCGGGTGATGACTTTTGGTCGCTTATCAAAGAGATGGAACTACGAGTCTTACCAAACACAGCTGGTTGTCATAGCGTAAAAGAAGCGGTGACTTTGGCGCAGATGTGCCGGGAAGTGTTTGCCACTGATTGGATTAAACTTGAACTTATTGGCGATGAATATAACTTGCAGCCAGACCCAATTGCATTGCTCGAAGCCACCGAAATCTTGATAAAAGAAGGGTTTAAAGTATTGCCTTACTGCACTGATGATTTGGTGCTATGTCAGCGTTTGGATGCGCTTGGATGTGAAGTTTTAATGCCATGGGGCGCGCCAATTGGTACGGGAAAAGGGCTGTTAAATCCATATAACCTACAAACCATTCGCACACGTTTGCCCCATCAAACCTTGATTGTGGACGCGGGACTCGGCTTGCCGTCTCATGCTTGCCAAGCACTTGAGCTAGGTTATGATGCCGTACTATTAAATTCGGCAGTGGCAGGGGCGGGTTGTCCTATCACCATGGCAAAAGCGTTTGAAGCCAGCACGGTTGCAGGGCGCCTGTCTTATTTGGCAAAAGCAATGCCACAAAAAGAGGTGGCATCACCTTCTACGCCAACCTTAGGCATGCCTTTTTGGCACGCAAACTAACTTGAATTGCGGATAACTATATAAGGAGTTCTCTTTGTCACATATCGTTTGGAGTATTGCGGGTTCTGATTCTGGCGGCGGCGCTGGTATTCAAGCGGATATCAAAGCAACGCAGAGCTTTAATGTTCATTGTTGTACCGTAGTAACTGCGTTGACGGCGCAAAATAGTTTAGGGGTGGAAGCGCTAAACCCGGTATCGACCACGGTTATCGACTCTCAGCTGACGGCGCTTTCGCAAGATATGCCTGCAACGGTGATAAAGATTGGCATGCTCGCCAATGTTCAGCAGATCCAACTGATTGCTGAGCACCTCGTGCATTATAAAGCAACATGGGAAAAGCCGCCGCTCGTGGTTTATGACCCTGTGGCTATCGCGACCAGCGGGGATTCATTAACCGAAGAAGACACGGTGGATGCGTTAAAAACCCATTTATTACCGCTGGTGGATATCATTACACCCAATACACACGAAACTCAGCTGCTGACAGGCGTGTATTTGATAGGTCCTGATGCGGTAAAAGAGGCTGCTGCCAAATTGCGTGAATTCGGTGCAAAGTCGGTGATCATTAAAGGTGGTCATTGGGATTACCCAAAAGGCTACTGCATTGATTATGGCTTAGCGGGAGATACTGAGTATTGGCTTGGCAATGAGAAAATTCAAACACCGCATAGCCACGGTACTGGGTGTAGTTTATCGTCAGTGATCGCGGCATGTATGGCCAAGGAGTACCCATTTAAAGATGCCTTTATTCTTGCAAAAGCGTATATCAACGCTGGGTTAAAAGCGGCGATACGTTATGGCGAAGGTGTGGGCCCTGTTGCGCACACGAGTTTCCCTGTTGATCTTAATGATTATCCGCAAGTGATAGAAGCGGGCTCTTGGCTTGCTGATGAACTAGAGTTTGCATTACCTGAGGAGTTTAATTTTGCCGCGGGCTTTGCCAGCATTGACGACCCTATTGGGCTTTATGCAGTAGTAAACAGCGCTGATTGGGTGGAAAAATGTCTTGCTTTAGGTGTCGATACGGTGCAGCTGAGAATCAAAGATCCAGAGCAAGCTAATCTTGAAGCTGAAATACAAACTGCCATTGCACTTGGACAAAAATACGATGCGAAGGTGTTTATTAACGATTACTGGCAGTTAGCGATTAAACACGGCGCCTATGGAATTCATTTAGGCCAAGAGGATATTGATAAGGCTAATCTTGTTGCCATTCAAGAGGCAGGGCTGCGCTTGGGTATTTCGACCCATGGTTTTTATGAAATGCTCAGGGCACATAACTATCGCCCAAGTTATTTGGCTTTTGGTGCTATCTACCCAACCACGACCAAAGACATGACCGGCCAAATCCAGGGGTTGGAAAAGCTGATGCACTTTGTACCTTTGATGCAGAGTAGCTATCCAACCGTCGCTATTGGAGGCATTGACCTTAGTCGCGTGCCAGAAGTAGCTGCAACTGGCGTTTCTAGTATCGCGGTTGTAAGAGCTATCACAGAAGCCCAAGACCCACAGCAGGCTGTACTTGAATTAAAGCAAGCTATGGCGAGACATGACTGAACTCAATGACAAAGAGCGGCTAAGGTATAGTCGCCATTTGCTGTTAAAAGAGGTTGGTGAGCAAGGCCAACTCGCATTGAAACAGGCGCATGTGGCTGTGATTGGCTGCGGTGGGCTGGGAAGCCCGGCGTTGTTTTACTTAGCGGCGAGTGGCATTGGTAAGCTTACTTTTGTTGATGACGACGACGTGGAATTGTCTAACTTACAAAGGCAAATTCTGTATAAGGTGAACCACCTTGGTCAGCAAAAAGCCAAAGCGGCAGGAAAGGTGCTGGCAAGTCTCAATAACGAGATCACGTTAGCACCAATTAATGCGAGATTGACTGATAAAAACGTCGCTGAGTTGCTCCATGATGCAGATATTGTCCTAGACTGCAGCGATAACTTTACCACCCGTTATTTACTCAATAGGTATTGTTATCGAGCGAGAAAGGTGTTGATAGCAGGAGCTGCGATTGCCACACAAGGCCAACTCATGTGCTTTGATTTTAGGGCTGAGTCACCTTGTTATGCTTGCGTTTTCCCTGAGAGGTCGCAAACTCCTGTGGAGAATTGTGACAACTTTGGCGTCATTAGTCCATTACTGGGTGTGATCGGTGCGCAGCAAGCTTTATTGACCACAAATGTGCTACTTGGACATCATCAAGGAAGTGTATTTTGTACGCTAGATGCTATGAGTTTGCAGCAAAAGCAGTATGGGCTCAGTAAAAACCCCGAGTGTGAATGTTGTGGCTTGAAGTAGTTTCAAGCCACTAATACCAACTAGTCTTAATACTTGCTCAATTTGAAGGAGTAAATCTGACGCTAACGGCGTTAAAAATTTCTTATTTAGAACAAACTAAATAGCAAAATTTTTGCCTTGTTATCGACAAGATTTTCTCGCCTCAAAATAGGTCACTTAATTAAGCAAATTGGTATAAAAGTAATTTACTCTGCTATTTTTGCGAAAGGGGTACCCATGCGTGTGACGGTCTCTGGGTTTTGACCATCTAAGAACTCAGCCTTATTTGCCCCCCACGCTAAGATCACGGTAGAGCCAAGTTTAAAGCGACCCATCTCTTCGCCTTTTTTCAGCGTTATCGCGTTGTCACCTTCTGCTGGATATGTCCAAGTAAAGACGTCTCTTCCAGCGGGTGGTGTCACTGTACCTGCCCAAATCGTCTCAATGCTCGCAACGATAGTTGCACCAACCAATACCATAGAAAGCGGACCAATCTCAGTGTCAAAAATAGCAACAACTCGCTCGTTACGAGCAAATAAATTAGGCACATTTTGCGCGGTAAGTGGATTTACTGAGAACAAATCGCCCGGTACATAAATCATCTTACGAAGTGTGCCATCAACCGGCATGTGGATACGGTGATAATCCTTCGGCGCTAGATAAATCGTTGCAAACTTACCACCAACATAAGGCGCAACGTCTTCTTCTTTACCGCCTAGTAGCGTCTGTAAGCTGTAGTTGTGACCCTTAGCTTGGATAATCTGACCATCGATGACATCACCAAGTTGGCTGATTGCACCATCAACTGGGTGGGCAAGGATATCGCTATCTTCTGCCAAAGGACGGATCCCCGGCTTCAGTGGACGGGTAAAAAACTCGTTAAAGGTTTTATAGTGAGCTGGATCTTCGTGCAATGCCTCGCTCATGTCGATTTTATATTGTTTGATAAACAGCTTAATTAGCTTTGTGGTTAAGGCGCCAGCTTCTGCTGCGGCAAGCTTACCAACCAAACGAGAAACCGCATGTTTAGGTAATGCATATTGCATGGCAATTTTTAGTTTATCCAAATTCACTTTTAACAGTTCCTAATTATTAGTCTTGTCACTTTCGCTTTTTTGTATTGCGAAGTGGCTATCGGGCTCAAGTCATTGAGCCAATTTAGCAAATATTATCAGACTCTCGGCGCGCGCGCACCTGCGCGGCCATCAGCCATAGATTCTAAAATACGATGGTAACTTTCAAAACGTAATTCACTGATTTTACCTTCATCTACGGCTTCACGAAGTAAGCATCCCGGATCGTTCAGGTGTTTACAGTCTCTAAAGCGGCAGCCGCCAATAAACTCCCTAAATTCTTTAAAGCACCAAGTGACGCGTTCCACGTCTAAGTGCCATAGGCCGAACTCACGGATCCCGGGGCTGTCGATCAGGTTTCCACCGGACGGCAAGTGGTGTAAGCGCGATACTGTGGTTGTATGTTGCCCTAAGCCGCTATTTTCGGAGACTTCTTTGGTGAGAATATCGGCATTGGGCAGTACCGTATTAACCAACGTTGATTTGCCAACCCCAGATTGACCAACAAAAATGTTATTTTTGTCCTCAAGCATGTGTTTTAACTCGTCAATGCCTTCGCCTGATTTTGTACTGACTAACAGTACGCGATAGCCAAGCTCACGATATATATCTAAGACTTCATCAATATATTCGAGGCTTTCTTGGTCAAGCAAATCAATTTTATTGAGTAATAAAATCGGCTCTATCCCCATATCCTCACATGCGACTAAGTAGCGATCGATGATTTGAGGGGTAAATTCCGGCACAACGGCCGACACCATCAATATTTGGTCAATATTCGCAGCGACAACTTTCACACCGTCATAAAAATCTGGACGAGTGAGTTGCGTGCGCCTTTCATGCACAGCCTCAATTACGCCGGCTAAGTCACCATCACTGACCTTGGCACGACGAAAAATGACTTCATCACCGCAAACTAAGCTTGTTACGGTACGACGGATATTGCAACGCAAAACTTCTTGGTCTGTGGTTTCTATATCCGCATGTTGGCCGAAGCGGCTGATCACCACTGCGGCTTCTGTTGGCCCCAAGTTGTCGTTTTGCCATGAAACATCAGATACTTCTGTCTCCTTCGCTTTATCGATTCGCTTCTGATGATTGGCTCTAATCCGACGGGATTGGCCCTTACTGAGTTTCTTTTTCTTTGCCATGTTTATAATCTGTTTAAGCTTTGGCGTGCAGAGCGTTCAAATTTAGGCTATAAATCAATAAAACGCCGCGCATGGTAAAAAAAGCTTTAGGTCGAGTGTTTAAACTAATATGATATATCTAATTGCATTGGATCTAAAGGAAAGTACCGCTAAGGTAAAGTATGACTTTTCATGAATCAAACTTGATCTGGCTCGATCTAGAGATGACGGGGCTAGAACCGAAAACAGATAAAATCTTAGAAATCGCGACGGTGATCACAGACGGTGATCTCAATGTTTTAGCTGAAGGTCCAGTAGTGGCAATTCATCAAAGTGATGAGCTGTTGGACAATATGGATGAGTGGTGCACCAATCAACATGGTCGCTCAGGTCTGACTGCTCGCTGTAAAGCGAGTAAATTCACGGAAGCAGATGCAGTTAAGCAAACACTAGATTTCCTTAAAGAGTGGGTGCCGCCAGGAGCTTCTCCAATGTGTGGTAATTCTATTGGTCAAGACCGTCGATTCCTCAACAAATACATGCCAGAGCTAGAAGCTTATTTCCACTATCGCAATTTGGACGTCAGTACGATAAAAGAACTTGCGAGACGCTGGAAGCCTGAACTATTGGGAGAGATAAAGAAAAAAAGCTCTCACTTAGCACTGGATGATATCAAAGACTCCATCATGGAGCTGAAAGTTTACCAAGAAAAATTCTTCAAAGTTTAAAAAAATACTTGCAAAGCAAATTTTATCTTGTAGAATCCTGCCCCGCTTGAGACGACAAGCCCTGCGGGGTTTTTAGCCCAAGCGCGGCGCTAGCTCAGCTGCTAAAACGTTAGACACAACCTCAAAGTTGCGCCCAGCGGAAAATTAAGAGCTACATCGGAATGCGGCACTAGCTCAGCTGCAGTAGGTAATCAACGCGACCTTGCGTAATTACCAACAACATAACGAGCTAATAATGGAATGCGGCACTAGCTCAGCTGGTAGAGCGCGACCTTGCCAAGGTCGAGGTCACGAGTTCGAACCTCGTGTGCCGCTCCAAACTTCTCAGTTTATATTCGACTGGAAAAATAAAGAATATGATGTGATGTGGCACTAGCTCAGCTGCAGTAGGTAATCAACGCGACCTTGCGTAATTACCGACAATATAATGAGCTAACTATGGAATGCGGCACTAGCTCAGCTGGTAGAGCGCGACCTTGCCAAGGTCGAGGTCACGAGTTCGAACCTCGTGTGCCGCTCCAAACTTCTCAGTTTATATTCGACTGAAAAAATAAAGAATGTGATGCGGCACTAGCTCAGCTGGTAGAGCGCGACCTTGCCAAGGTCGAGGTCACGAGTTCGAACCTCGTGTGCCGCTCCAAACTTCTCAGTTTATATTCGACTGGAAAAATAAAGAATATGATATGATGCGGCACTAGCTCAGCTGGTAGAGCGCGACCTTGCCAAGGTCGAGGTCACGAGTTCGAACCTCGTGTGCCGCTCCAACTCTCCTAAATATTCTTACTTTTCAATCACTCTAAAAAAACCTTGCAGATATAGTCTTATTCCACCAATTTTTCACAACAAACTGATTGCTTAATTTTAATGCTACGCGTAAAATACGCGCTCTTTCGGCCCTACTATTATCGTTCCTTGCCTTACCCCGACTGGCCGAAACGGGACAAGGCTATACTAACCGTAAGGAATATCCATGCGTCATTACGAAATCGTATTCATGGTTCACCCAGATCAAAGTGAGCAAGTACCTGGTATGATCGAGCGTTATACTGGTGCTATCACTGAAGCTGGCGGTACTATTCACCGTCTAGAAGACTGGGGTCGTCGTCAACTGGCTTACCCAATCGAAAAGCTTCACAAAGCACACTATGTTCTATTGAACGTTGAAGCACCAACTGAAGTAATCAACGAGCTTGAAACTTCTTTCCGCTACAACGATGCAGTGCTTCGTAACCTAGTTATGCGTACTAAAAATGCAGTAACTGAAGCATCTCCTCTTGCAAAAGAAGAGAAAAAAGAAGCAGCTTCTGCTTAATCGTTGTTGATTTCGGATTTGACTAACCTTTCGAGGTAATGGTGAGTACTCAGGTTGACCTGTATACCAATCAATATCTGCTCTCGGGCGTGATATGTAAAACACCTAAATTTAGTCAAAGCCCAGCTGGGATCCCACACTGTATATTTGTACTTGAGCACAAATCAATGCAGCTAGAGGCTGACCTTACTCGAAATGCCTACGTGCGTATTCAAGTGGTTGCCAGTGGAGAACAGTTCCGAAACCAAACTGAGCATTTATACGTTGGGCAAGCATTACAAGTTCGCGGTTTTATAAATCGCCACGAGAGCCGAAATGGCTTGAGTCAGCTGGTATTGCACGCACAACATATTGAAAGAATTAATTGAGGAAATTACTCATGGCACGTTATTTCAGACGTCGTAAGTTCTGCCGTTTTAAAGCGGAAGGCGTACAACAAATTGATTACAAAGATCTGGCTACTCTTAGAAACTACGTAACAGAAAGTGGCAAAATCGTACCTAGCCGTATCACAGGTACTAGCGCTAAATACCAGCGTCAGCTAGCAACTGCTATTAAGCGTGCTCGCTACCTAGCCCTTCTTCCATACACTGACTTACACAAGTAAGCAGCTGATTACTAGTTTTTAAAAGGTGTAGAGACATGCAAGTTATTCTACTAGACAAAATTGCAAACCTAGGTAGCCTAGGTGATCAGGTTAATGTTAAATCTGGCTTCGCACGTAACTTCTTATTCCCTAAGGGTAAAGCAGTTCCTGCAACTAAATCTAACATTGAAACTTTCGAAGCACGTCGCGCTGAGCTTGAAGCGAAAATCGCTGAAGAGCTAGTTGCTGCACAGGCACGCGCTGAAAAACTAGAAGCACTAGCTGAAGTAACTCTAGTTTCTAAAGCGGGTGACGAAGGTAAGCTATTCGGTTCTATCGGTACTCGCGATATTGCTGATGCTATCTCTGCAGTAGGTGTTGAGGTATCTAAGTCAGAAGTTCGTCTACCTCTTGGTACTATCCGTGAGACTGGCGAGTTCGATGTAGCTATCCAAGTACACTCTGACGTTACAGCTACGATCAAAGTAATCGTAATTGCTGAAGCTTAATTTTTAATTGAGCTTAAAAAAGCCGTGTATTTTTATACACGGCTTTTTATTCACTTAATTTACCTATATTAGCTCGAAGTTCGGAAAGTAAAAACCAGTTAATAGATATGCCAAGTGCATTGAATTCACGAATATTGGTTTTGTTGTTGTCCAAATCTTAGGCTGGATTAAGTAACCCTTCAAAGAAAATCATAATAATAATCTTATTCATACCAATTTAAGGTGTGACATGGATGATCCTCTCGCTCAAAGTTTGCCTTAAATCAAAAGGTAGTACTGATGTAATGTGATGTAATAAGTTTCCTTTTTAGAAACTTTCGCTCCATGTTATGTTTACATATTATAGGTTAACCCTTTTCTTTGTCTTTTGTCTGTCATAAAGTGGAATAAAATGACAGCGCTATCAATATAGTGGTGGAATAATTAAATGTCTGTAAATAAAGGTTTTACGCTAACAGAGTTATTAATTGCCGTTGCAATCGTGGCGATCACTGCCAGCGTAGCATATCCGTCTTATGTAGAATATGTACAAGATGCCCGCCGTTCACAAGCACAGCAGAACATGTTGGAAATGGCAGGAGTTATTGAGCGTATCTATAGCCGTAATAGTGGTTATCCAGACGCAAATTTGCTTCCTAACTTACCGCAGTCAGATTTTTATACATTTAAATATACGCCAACAAATAAACCGAATGGCGCTGTGGGGCAATATCGCAATTTGGGATACCAATTAACTGCCACGCCAATAACAGGAAAAGCACAAGCGATGGACAGGTGTGGTGTACTAAGTATTAATCATCTTGGTGAACAGGGACCGAAAAACAATGATTGCTGGCAATAGAAACATAGGATTTACCTTGCTTGAGCTACTTATTGCGATGGCAATTCTCGCAATTTTAGCTTCTGTAGCTGCGCCCAGTTTTATAAAGCAAATTCAGCAAGACCGATTGGCAACGCATGCTAATCAACTGCAGGCGGTATATCGCTTGGCCCGAAGTGAAGCGGTACGACGTGAGCAGCAAGTATCACTGGTTGTGGAGGGCAGCGACTGGGTTGTTAAAACCAATGAGAATGGCCAATTGACCGAGGTGGGACGGTTTTCTATTAAACATAGCTCGATAGAAGTGGCACTTGCCGATCAAATGGTGCGTGAAAGTGGTGAAGTGCTAGCGACAAACAATATATTGATCACCGACAACATTGCCGATACCCAGGATTACCGTTTATGTGTGTTGGTCAGTGGTCAAAGCTGGTTAGCTGAGGCGGAACAAAATTGCAGTTAAGTAAGGGGTTTTCCCTCATTGAAGTTGTGGTGTCGATGTTGGTGGCTGGATTAATGTTACTAGGTCTTGCAGCTACGCAGCTTAAGTCATTACAGTTCGCCTCCAATAGCTTTCAATATACGATGGCGTTAATTCATGGCCAAAATGCAATTGAGAGGATATGGCCTTTGTTATGTGAGTTGCAGCATAACAACAATGATATGACGCTTGATAACCCGCTGATTCAGCAACTGCATCCTGCTGATAGTCGCTTTACATTAGTGCTGCCCGCGACATATAGCAATAATATGCAGCTTACAGTGAGTTGGGAAGATAAGCGGGTAGAAAATCCTGCTGAAAACCAAGTTTCTTTGACTACCAGTTATCCAGATGTTGTGGATACTTGCTCTTCACCACCTGGAGGGGGCTCATGAAACAGATGAAGGGCTATACCTTACTGGAACTCATGGTTGCCATGGTTGTGGGGTTAGTATTGGTGATAGGGATTGCAACGTCATATACGTCGATAAAAGAAACTGTGACGACAAGCCAGCAGCTTGCAACATCGCAAGAGATTGTTCGATATACCAATCGAGTAATGATGCGCAGCATTAAGCAGACACAAGCAATCCCTACTGTGACGGCCACCGATATTACGATCCGCCAATTGGCTGGGGTACCCGCTTGTGATGGCAGTGTACCCACTGCTGACTACACTGAGCGTTATTTTTTACAAGGTGAGTATTTAGTGTGCGATCGCGGCACTGGTGATATCAATCTTTTGAAAGGGGTAACTGGACTTGTGTTTGCAACCGATGCCAGTGGTCAGTTAATTACAGTGACAATACAAGGTAGTAGTTTTCCGACACAATACGGTGCAGGCATACAGATGAATTTTTACGCTGGATTAGGTAGCTAATACAATGAAACAACAACAAGGTTTTACACTGGTTAAAGTGATGCTGCTCGGCGGCATGGCTAGCGTTGTGGTATTCGCTTCCCTCAAGGAAGGTGTGGTACAAGAAAGATTAAGTGGTAACTTCCAAAAGGACATTAATGCAAGGTTAGTGGCTGAACAAGGGATCAGAGAATATCGTCAAAAGCTGGATGCAGAGGTTGCCAAAAATAACCCGCAAGATGTGGCGACACTTATTGGTAGTATCAGTAAAACGGGTAACGGAGCTGTCGCTGATTCGCAATATCAGATTTCGGTTAATGCCGATGGCAACGAATTTGAAATCGAAAGCTTAGGTCAACGCCATGGTGAGCATGCAAATCATCGACTGGTTGCGCGCTTCGAGCTGCGGCCAGCAGCAAAAGAGTCCATATTCCAAAATGCGGTTACTGGTTGTAAAGGTGTGAATCTTTCTGGTAGTGGCTCTGTCGACAGCTATGATTCATCGAAAGGCACTTACGAAGAAACAAAAAGCCATGATGGTGATGTACACACTGTGGTGGGCGATGCAGACGTGGTGCTATCAGGCCACTCTCCGATTAAAGGTGATGTAGAAGCATCTGGTGTGATTTACTTAAAAGGTTCTTCACCGGTTTTGGGTGACGTTAGGTCAAATACCGGGGTAGATATTTCGCCGTCATCGAGTGGTATTCGAGTGGAAGGTAATGTCTATAGCCGAGGATTTTTCACACATAGAGGCGGCAAGATCCAAGGTTATGTGCGTACCATGGGGGATGCCAAAATGGAGTGGGGTGCTGAGATCCTCAACCAAAATGGTGATGCGTTTGATATTCAATATACTGGTAATGGTCAATTTAAAGATACTGGCTTACAAGTTCAAGATGGAGTGCATTACTCCGATGCTAAATTTAGAGTCGCAGATTTAGTGGTTGAGCCGGTAAAAGTGTACGATCCAGATTCTCCCGACTACGACCCAGCAAGGCCAAATAAAGAATGTGATCCTTTGGCGTTGCCTTTTAATATGGATAGCATCATTGATCCAAATAACGACTTTTCCTCCTTAAATGTAGGTGCGCAACAAATCTTACACTTTAAACCTAAACAGGCAGTTTACGAGCGTAATGGCTCAAGCGTGTATGTTGCAAAAGAGCACACCATTTATTTATTCCAAGGGGTGGAGCAAAACCTCGGCACAGCGACAGAAAAAACGCAGCTCGCGTTTCCATTTAAAGGGTTGAAGCTAGGATCTGACGGAAAGATTAAAATCTCTGGTGGCGATGTGATTTGGTTGATTGATGGGGATCTGAAATTAACCGGCGACACTCATATTTGGATAGAAAAAGAAAGCTCTTTGACGGTGTTCACCACTGGCAAAGTTTCTATTGGCGCAAGTGCTAAGGTCATTGCTGAGCAAGAAGGCTTAACCAAGAAGAGCAAACTGCCGGTATTTAGTGTGTATTCTTCATTTGATGGCCCGAATGGTTTTGTATTCAGCGGCGCGTCTTCTTTATATGCTGCCATTTATTCACCGTTAACTTCTATTCTGTTGAATGGCAGTGGGCAATTGTATGGTACAGTTCGAGGGGCTTCTATCACTGGTACCGGTGGTACAGGGATCCACTTTGATCAAGCATTAAAAAATTCGGGTATTGGTGTGCAGCCGCCAGGGCAAAAGCCAACATTGGTTTTTAAGGGCTGGCACTATAAACCATATCAAGTAGCAGATGAGAGTGAAGCTAATACCAATTGAATTAATTCTCTAATCAATTTGAAGGGTGAAATAGCATATTAGCTTCGTTAAAAATTTCTCATTTAGAACAACTAAATAGCAAAATTTTTGCCTTGCTACTAAAGCTATTTCCCCGCTTCAAGATAGATCATTTACTTAATACAACTGGTATAAAAGCGCTGAGTAACTTTCCTAAGTGGAGCTTAGGCTCCACTTTTTGCTGCTAAATAAAAGAGTAAAATTTTTTCCAACCCCTTTAAACCATTTCTGGTTTCACCTGCGTCTAAATAAGTACTTTATAAAAAAGTAGAAATTGGCAATTGAGCGTTGGTGACTTTGTTTGTTCCATTCGATATGCGAAGATGAAGGAATCAACCCAAAGGAACAGACGCATGATAATTAATGCCAAAGAGGCATTTACACAAGAACAAACCGATGCGCTAGTGGCTAGATGCCAGCAAGGGGATCAAGGTGCATTTCGGGAACTATTTGAGCAACACCATCGTCGCGTATATGCGTTGTGTCTTAGGTTGCTCGCTGAGCCCGCTCATGCAGAAGATGCATGCCAGGAAGTTTTTGTGCAACTGTGGCAAAAGATAGACCAATTTAGAGGGCAATCACAATTTACGACTTGGCTTCATAGTGTGACCAGTAATATTGCTATCAGCTATCTTAGAAAGCAAAAGAACTGGTTACAAAAGGTCGTAAGCTTTGAACAATCCGGGCTGGATGAGCAAGGTGCTGAGCAGCTAGGAGAGCTAAATGGCTTAGATAAACTCATTGTCAGATTGCCTGAACGCGCTAGGTTGGTCTTCGTATTACATGCTGTTGAAGGGTATCGCCACGAGGAAATTGCCAATATGTTAAACATGGCCGTAGGGTCGAGTAAATCGCAATATCACCGAGCACGTAACTTATTACAGGAGTGGTACAACAATGACTAAACCATCTTTTGATGAATTTATGCATACCGCACTGAATGACGAACAGTCGCAGCCAAAGCCACAACGTGACTTATGGCAAGGCGTTGAGCGTGCAATCAATCAAGCACAACCGATGCAGCCGCCAAAACAAAGTAATTGGCAAAAGTTATCAGGTATTGCGGCGTGTACTATTGCGGGTTTACTCGCTTGGCAAGTGATTATGAATCAGCCCAAGCAAGACTCATTGGCTAATATTAGCGCTTTTTTTGAGCAGCAAAAGCAGTCTTTACTGGTTCAATATGAAACGCAGCCAGCGCTGACTTCTGATTGGCAGGCACAATTGCAAGAGCTCGAGCAGGCGGAACAAGCGATCAAGCTGTCTTTAAAGCAAGATCCTGAGAACGCAGCGCTGTTAAAAATGTTAGCTCAGGTTTATCAGCAGCAACTCGACTTAATCAATAAGGTTCACCAACCTCGTTGGCAACAAATTTAGGAGAATTAGGATGAAAGCATTAATTATTGGCCTAACGGCACTACCTGCGATGGTGTTCGCAGGAGAGTCTATCGATAAAGAACTGTCGGTTCCTGCAAATGGTAAAGTTGTCATCGAGAATCAGCGCGGTGACGTAACGATAAAGACATGGGATAAAAACGTTTTTAAAGTGACAGGCGAGTTAGACGATAAAGCTGAGGGTTATAAATTAGAGACCTCTGGCGAGGTAACCGAGTTTATCGTGAAGATGCCAAGACGCTATAAAAGTTGGGGCGGTGGTGATGGCTCTACACTTACCATTTATATGCCTCGTACTAGTGAGTTAAATTTTGAAGGGGTGGTGGTTGATGTTGAAGCGGCTGATTTAACGGCGGGCGCCCGTATCAAAACGGTCAACGGCAATATTAAAGCGAGTAAAATCAGCGGTAAAATTGCGTTAGAAACCGTAAATGGTGATATTGATAGTCGTGACTTGGATGGCAATATTCAGTTTGAAACCGTCAATGGGGACATTGAGGATATCGCTTCGAACGGTAAGCTAAGATTTAACGCCGTTAATGGCGAAATTAAAACGCAAACCACCGCGACCGAGCTGCGCTTAGAAAACGTCAATGGCGAAGTCGAGTTAAAGATGGCAGAGTTAAAAGATCTACGCTTATCTACCGTTAACGGCGAAATAGCAGTATATGCAGCAAAGTTACTGGATAACGCCAATATAAATATGGACAGCGTTAGCGGCGATATTGAACTTTATTTCCCTACGGATGTATCAGCAAGGTTTGAAATCAACGCACATTCTGGCGGCCATATCACCAATGAGCTAAGTTCAGAGCAAGTTAAAAAAGCCAAATATGGCCCAGCTCGTTCACTTGAGTTTGTGCTTAACGGTGGTAATGCTGATGTAGAAATCGATACTGTTAGCGGCAATATTGAGCTAAAGCGTAACTAGTGAAGCAATAGAGCAATAAGGACAACAAAAGGCCAGAGTTTCCCCAAACTCTGGCCTTTTGTTATTTGCACTTATGAGTAGACCAGATACAATAGAGGGCCTTCAATTTCTCTATGTTGTGATATGGCTAAACCAGATATACAAGTCGATACCTTAAAAGTTCCACCGCACTCAATTGAAGCTGAGCAATCTGTGCTCGGTGGCTTGATGTTAGATAATGAAGCCTTTGACCGTGTTGCGGAATTGGTGGTGTCTCATGACTTTTATACCAGAACCCATAAGCTGATTTTTGAAGCAATGGAAAAGCTGGTAGAGCTTAGTCAACCTATCGATTTAATCACAATTTCTGAGAATCTAGAAAAGAATAATCAGTTAGAAACCATAGGTGGTTTCTCATATCTTGCTGAGATTGCTAAAAACACGCCAAGTGCTGCAAACATTGATGCATACGCGAGTATCGTCCGTGAGCGCGCGGTTGTTCGCGAAATGATTGGTGTGGCGAATGAAATAGCTGAGGCAGGCTTTAATCCTGAGGGACGAGATAGCCATGAACTGTTAGACTTAGCTGAGAGCAAGGTATTTAAGATTGCTGAGCAGCGCACTAAAAGTACTGAAGGCCCGCAAAGCATTCATAGCATTCTAGAGAAAACAGTTGATAAAATTGAAGAACTTTACCAATCTCCACAAGATGGTGTTACCGGGGTAAGTACAGGCTATGGCGACTTAGACAAGATGACGGCAGGACTACAGCCTTCTGATTTGATCATTGTCGCAGCGCGTCCGTCGATGGGTAAAACCACTTTTGCGATGAACTTGGCTGAGCATGCCGCGATGACGCAAGATAAGCCGGTTCTGATCTACTCGCTAGAGATGCCTTCAGAACAGATCATGATGAGGATGCTCGCTTCACTTGGTCGTATCAACCAAACTAAAGTACGTACCGGTCAATTAGACGATGATGATTGGGCACGCCTGTCATCTACCATGGGCTTACTGATGGAAAAAGGCAAGATGTACATTGATGATGCGTCCGGCCTTACGCCAACAGATGTGCGTTCACGCGCTAGAAGAATTGCACGCGATCACGGTGGGATCAGCATGATCATGGTGGACTACTTGCAGCTCATGCGCGTACCGAGCCTTTCAGACAACCGTACGCTTGAGATTGCTGAAATTTCTCGCTCATTAAAGGCGCTCGCAAAAGAGCTGCAATGCCCAGTTATCGCGCTTTCTCAGCTTAACCGTACGCTAGAACAACGTGCAGATAAACGCCCAGTTAACTCCGACTTACGTGAATCAGGCTCTATCGAGCAGGATGCCGACTTAATCATGTTTATTTATCGTGATGAAGTTTATAACGACGATAGCCCCGACAAAGGCACGGCTGAAATCATCATAGGTAAGCAGCGTAACGGTCCTATCGGTAAGGTTAGGTTAACCTTCCAAGGTCAATACTCTCGATTCGATAACTATGCGGGTCCAGCAATGGACGACGAATATTAACTGTCAATTGAGTAATGAAATGCGACTAGCGAGTGCTGAAATAGATTTAACCGCGCTGAGAGAAAACCTACAGCTAACGCAAAAACTGGCGCCAAAAAGTAAGATTATGGCTGTACTTAAGGCCAATGCTTACGGCCATGGTTTGGTTAAAATAGCGCAGCATTTGCAAGATGCAGATGCATTCGCTGTGGCGAGAGTTGATGAAGCGCTCGCGCTGAGAACAGGTGGCATCACTAAACCAATTGTCCTGTTGGAAGGTTTTTTTCATCCTTCTGATTTACCTATTCTACTTGCCAATAATTTGCAAACCATAGTGCATGACATTTCTCAGCTTGAAGCCATTGAGCGTGCTGATTTAGATGCGCCGCTCACAGTGTGGCTAAAAGTAGATACCGGTATGCACCGTCTCGGCGTTGAGCCTGAAGAGTTTGAAGCGTTTTATGCCCGCCTCAAGCGCTCAAAAAATGTTGCTGATAAAATCCACTTAATGACACACTTTGCTTGTGCTGATGATATCAAAGACAATAAAACCGAAGTACAACAAGTGCTATTTAAGTCTTTAGTTGGCCAAAGTCACGCACCATTGTGTTTGGCAAACTCTGCGGGGATCATAGGCTGGCCTGAATCTCATGGCGACTGGATCCGTCCCGGTCTAATGCTTTATGGTGTTTCGCCTATGCTCGCTCGCGTTGGACAGCAACATGGTTTAAGACCAGTCATGCGCTTGACCACTAAAGTTATTGCCATCAAGCGGGTGAGGGCGCATCAAGCGGTGGGATATGGCGGACGTTGGCAATGTGAACAGGATACCTATCTTGCCGTCATTGGTGTTGGCTATGGAGATGGTTATCCCAGACACGCTAAAATTGGCACACCAGTGGTTATTGGTAACCAGCGTTACGGCATAGTTGGCACTGTGTCGATGGATATGATCAGTGTGAATATTGGTGATAATCCCCATGGCATTCAAGTTGGTGACGAAGTAGAAATGTGGGGACCAAACCTACCAGTAGAAGAAATAGCGCAATGTGCAGGTACTATTCCATATGAGCTGTTGTGTAACGTCACTCCAAGAGTAAGCTACGAATACATTGAAGGCTAAACGCTGAGCGCCTAGCCTTTTTTGTCACCTTGAAGCGTTGCGATAACACGTCTTACACCACCGTGATCACGATGCTCACCGAGATAAATACCTTGCCAAGTACCTAAACGTAGGCGGCCCTCAGAAATGGGAATGGTTACTTCACATCCTAAGGTGCTAGATTTGATATGTGCTGGCATATCATCATCACCCTCATAGTCATGGCGGTAGTAGCTTTGCCTCTGTGGTACAAAATGATTAAAGTGGCTTTCCATATCCATACGTACCGTTGGGTCGGCATTTTCGTTTATTGTTAGGCTGGCGGAGGTGTGTTGTATAAACAGGTGCAGCAGCCCTATACGATAGTCATGTAGGTCAGGAAGCTGCGAGATAATCTCATCGTCTATTAAGTGAAAGCCTCGTTTTCGAGGCTTCAAGGTAATTTGTTTTTGAGTCCAACTCATAAAGTAACGTGTGTTTTTAACTGTTAGGCGAGTTTATCGAAGCTGACTTCAATGTTGGCATTACCGTCGGGTGAGGTGAATGGCATAATAAGCTTAGGCCCATCACATTTATGAGTGATAGTATGGCCAGGACCTGAAACGACAACTGGTGTCGCCATATCAAACTCGTAGCCTTTTTCGCCGAGTAGGTTTTTAGCGCCGCCAGTGACCATGTTGGTGATTTCACCAACCATATCAGTGACATCTTCATTAATTGAATCAGGGCGTTCACCAAGCATACGCTCCATTATGGTTAACGCTAGGCCCTCTTCAAAGGTGATCGAAAATGACCCTTTTGTCTGTGGACCAACCATACCAATCAGACCCGATACATCACCTTGTGCGACTTCGTCTTTCTTCATTTTTGGCTTACCTGGCGTCAATTCAGTTTGCGCCATAGTAGCCAATACATTGATTAGAGATGATAAAAAGGGGTTGATGAACTCTACATTCATATGGACTTTCCCTTATGCATTTTTAATAAATTAGTGTCGCTCTTAGTGATAAGTGTAGTGGGCTTTTTTGCTCACTGCACTTAATCTTTACATTTTTCGCAACGGCCATGAGCCTCAATGGTTTGCTCTGTAACCACAAATCCAGTTTCTGCAGCGAGGCTGTTTAGTTCATGCGAAATCGTGTTTGAGTGTAACTCTTGAACGTTACCGCAGCTATCACAGATCAGTAACTGCACTGGATGTGTGTGATCGAAGTGGTGGCAAAGCATAAACGCATTAGTACTTTCAATTTTGTGGATAAAGCCCAACTCAGAAAGAAAGTCTAAGGCACGATATACGGTAGCTGGTTTTGCAGCCGCTTCCGTCAACTTAAGCTCTTCAAGTAAGTCGTACGCACCAACACCACCTTGTTTCGAGGCGAGTAGTCTGAATACTTTTTCTCTAATAGGGGTAAAACGCGCGCCACGGTTGTCACATACTTGCTTGGCTTTGCTAACTAGTAACTCTATATTCATGATTAAAAATCCTTACACTGCCTTGCAATACTAACATATTATTTTTATTAGTCTTGTGTTTACCCTGATTTATTATCTCAAGTGGATATTCGGGAGCGATGTTGCTTTGAAAGTTTGTTTTTCTTGCTAAGAAGAGCGCTTAACTGGTTCGATCTTAGTATGGTAAAAGGTTTCAAATTGTGCTGCAGAAAGCGGCTTGCTGATCAAGTATCCTTGACCAAAATCACACTCCAGTTGCTGCAATAAATGCAATTGCTCCAGTGTCTCCACGCCTTCGGCGACTACTTTCATCGATAAATTATGCGCCATGGCAATAATGGTTTTAACTAACGCTTTAGACTCGTGAGTAGTGAGCATATCGCTGATAAAACTTTGGTCTATTTTGAGTAAATCGAAGGGGTAATGACGGAGATAGTTCAGTGACGAATAGCCCGTACCAAAATCATCCAAAGATAATTTAAACCCTAACTGATGTAATTGGGTTAGGGTCTGTTTTACCTGTGCCTGTCCTGAGATCAGTACGCCTTCTGTGATTTCCAACTCGATAAAGCGATTGGCAATCGGGATGTCTTTTACTAATAGCTCAATCTGTTTCAAAAGGCTTGGGTCTTTAAACTGCCTTGGTGATAAATTGATTGCGATACGGATGTCGGAGTCTAAGTGTTGCTGCCACTGGCGTGCTTGTTTAATAGCCGTTGAGAGCACAAACAATCCGATATCGATGATCAATCCGCTTTGTTCCGCAACGGGAATAAACTCCGCAGGAGAGACATTACCCAGTGTTTTACTGTGCCAGCGGAGTAAAGCTTCCGCGCCAAATACATCACTGTCTTCAATATAAAATTGAGGCTGGTAAAACACTTCTAACTCGTTTTCATTCATTGCTACACGCAGTGCTTCCTCAATTTCAATGCGTCGAGACAACTGTTGACTCATCTTTTGATTAAATAGACAGTAATTGTTGCGACCATTACTTTTGGCATTGTACATTGCGGTATCAGCGCAGCTGAGTAGTGCTTGAGGGGAGTTTGCATCTAAAGGATAGATAGCAACGCCTATACTGACGGAAATATTAAAATCTTTATCGCCGACAATAATGGGATGGTGAAAAAGCTTGATCAGCATATTGGCAACAGAGGTAATGTCTTCAGTATGTTTAAATCCGCCCATTAAAACAATAAACTCGTCGCCACTGAGGCGTGACACGGTGTCTTGCTCACGTAGCGATTGCTTGAGCCTTTCTCCTGAAGCAAGGAGAATTTGATCGCCCATTTCGTGTCCGAGTGAATCATTAATTCTTTTAAAATCATCTAAATCAATAAAAAATACTACCGCAAGTTCATCGTTGCGTTCGGCATCAAGCAGTTGTTGCGATAGCCGCTCCATCGCTAAAAAACGATTTGGTAAATCAGTCAATGTATCGTAAAAAGCGTGATGTAAGATGACTTCCTCTTGGCGCTTTTTCTCTGTGATATCACGCACTGCGATAACCAGCTGCTCGGTCCCTGGGATCGGAGAGAGCCTAGCTTCGAACAGCTTCGCTTGCTCTGCAATGGTCAGCGGATATTCTATTTGGGTTAGTTGATGGCACTGATTGGCAGATTTGATGGCTTGGCTAAATTGTTTTGCTGCATGAGAAGGCAACACCTCCGTCATTTTTTTGTTTATAAAATGCTCAGGCGATATATATAAGTCGTCTGATTTTCCGGTATGGCACTCTAAGATGATGCCGCTCGTATTGATTATAAAGAAAATATCCGGCAATGCTTCAAAGACACTAGTAATAAGTGCGTGGTGACACTGTAATTCTTGAGTGATTTGTAATTGTTGCTGCCAGTTTTTCTCTAACGTTTGTGCCATCACGTTGAACTGTTTGGCAAGTACTGCAAACTCCCCATATCCTATGATTTTAGCTCTACAGCTTAAAGAGTTAGTGGATAATGCATCACCTACTTGGATCAGCCTTTTGATTGGTTTATGAATGAAGTGATGGGTAAAGCTTAGTAGCGCAATAGTGATGAGTATTAAAAATGCCGCCAAAATACTCGCCTTAGTTATCAATTGTTGCCGTAACGAAAGAAAAACGGTGCTTACGTCATAAATAGCAATCAGCCTAACTAAATTCGCGGACTCAACAACGGGTACTTTAGGTGAAATGGGAATGGCTGCGAGAAAGTGCTGCTGATTAGGGTCAAATGCCACAGTGAGATCAAGTGTGCGTAGTGTTGCTGTGGCTTGCGCTTGGCTGATAACTTGATTAAATACTTGTAGTCCAATCACTGAGTGTTGAGTTTCGTTGACGAGCGTTTCTCCTTGAATAAGGAAGAGCGCTTTATATTTACTGTCAGAATAATAATCCTCGAGGGTCAGGCTAATCTTATTGTCGTTGTCCTCCACAAACTCAGTAAAAAGATGTTTACCTAAATGGGTTAAATTTTGTCTCAGTTTTGTCTCATAGTTTTCGAGCAGCATGTCTCGCTGGCTAACATATGAAATGTAGATAATAAGAGAAGAGAGCAACAAGCCACAGAGTAACGTGCCCCAAGTCAGTGTTTGTTTTAAATTGATAGAAATAACTCGATTACTCATAAATAACCAATTCAATAGCCTTGGTTTCGGTTAGGTCTTTCATTGCGATTACATCGACACTAGATTTCGCTCTTGCGCACGTTTAGTTTTCCGCAAAATCACTAATCATTAGTGTAGTCCAGCTATAAAAAACTGTATCAAATTTGAGCGAATATTATTGTGGTAGATCAAGCGCTATAGTGACGGAGTGCTGAGTTTTCGCATTAGGTCCAATCTCGTTTTCTTTCGCTTTGACCGCAAATGAATTGCTGTAAGCGGATTGGCTTTTTATATTGGTTAAAAAGAAAACAGAAGAGAAAAAAAATGAATAAGGTCGTGAAGTGCACACTGGTTAGTATGCTATGTGCTTCGGTAAGCTCAGCGGCTCTCGCATATGACAGGATCACCGGAAAAGCTTTTGCTAGCCGCTCTGAGGTTATTGCAACCCAAGGTATGGCTGCAACTTCTCAACCACTGGCAACCCAAGTCGCAATAGAGGTATTGAAGCAAGGCGGAAACGCCATAGATGCTGCAATTGCAGCCAATGCCATGCTTGGCCTAGTGGAGCCTACAGGTTGCGGTATCGGTGGTGACTTATTTGCTATTGTGTGGGACGCGAAGCAACAAAAGTTATTTGGTCTCAATGCTTCAGGGCGTTCACCAAAAAGCCTTTCGCTTGCAAAGTTACAGCAGCAAGGCGATACAATTCCAAGCTATGGGCCGCTTCCTGTTTCTGTGCCCGGTGCGGTCGATGGTTGGTTTGAACTGCACAACAAATTTGGCAAACTGCCAATGAAACAGTTACTTCAACCCAGTATCGACTACGCTAGAAGCGGCTTTCCAGTTTCTGAGTTGATTGCTTATTACATGCAGCGCTCGGTGTCGGCTCGTGAGCAATATTCCGGATTTAAAGAAGTATTTATGCCTGAGGGGGAAATGCCTAAAAAGGGAGAGATATTTAAGAATCCGGCACTCGCTAATACCTATGAGTTACTTGCAGAAAAAGGCCGCGATGCCTTTTATAAAGGCGAAATTGCTAAAGAAATCGACCGTTACATGAAGGCCAATGGTGGATACTTAAGTTACCAAGACTTAGCTGAGCACCACAGTGAGTGGGTTGACCCTGTAAGTGCTGATTATCGCGGCTACACCTTATGGGAGCTACCTCCCAATGGTCAGGGCATTGCCGCCCAGCAAATTCTCAATATTTTAGAGGGCTATGATATCAAGGCAATGGGGTTCGACAGCCCAGAGTATATTCATACCTTTGTTGAAGCAAAAAAACTTGCCTTCGCGGATAGGGCAAAATACTACGCCGATCCAGACTTTAATGAGATACCAGTCGCGAGGCTTATTTCGCAAGCATATGCTGACGAAAGGCGTGCATTGATTGATCCAAATAAAGCAGCTAAACGCGATCATGCAGGTCCTATAGAAGGGGATACCATTTATCTCACGACTGCTGATAAGGAAGGTAATATGGTGTCGCTGATCCAGAGTAATTTCCGTGGTATGGGATCGGGTATGACTCCAGCTAAGCTTGGCTTTGTCTTGCAAAATAGAGGCGAGCTATTTGCGTTAGATAAAAACCACTACAACGGTTATGCGCCCGGTAAAAGACCATTTCATACCATTATTCCTGCCTTTGTCACAAAAGATGGTAAACCATGGATGAGCTATGGCGTGATGGGAGGCGCGACTCAACCGCAAATGCATGCGCAGATCCTGATTAACATGATTGACTTTGGTATGAATCTACAAGAAGCGGGCGATGCGCCTCGAATTTTGCATAGTGGCTCATCGCAACCAACCGGTGAAATCATGACTGATGGAGGGTATGTCAGTCTCGAGTCTGGCTTTTCGATGGAAACCCGTAGAGAGCTGATAAAAAAAGGTCATAAGTTACAACAAGCAGTTGGTCCTTATGGCGGTTATCAGGCGATTATGCGAGATGGCAAAACTGGAGTTTACTACGGAGCATCCGAAACAAGAAAAGATGGCCAAGCTGCGGGTTATTAAAAGCCTCACTGGGTGATGAAATTAATGCGAATTATAATTTCCAAAACACTTCATCCTTTGCAATATGATGTATAAGCCACGATGGAAAAGGTTGAATCTTGAACTCTGGGTTTTGGTACGTATACGCCCATCTACTCGAAGAGAATGAAATTCCTAATATTACGAACGGTATTATCAGTGCAAAAATTCAAGGCTTGCTCTGATAATGCCTCAACACGCAATTCCTAAAAACGACTCAGTGTAATCTTGTGTAATGGATAAATTTACTTTTTTGTTAATGAACGGTTTATTTATCAGTTTCTTGTGCTAGCCTTTTTCAGTACAGATCATGAGTCGTTGATGTGAAGCCACATAAATTGTGTTTGTTTTACTAGCTTCAGTATGATCTTTTTTAACTCTATTTGAGACTTTGAAGTCGTCACCTCTACGTACAAAGATGGTAAAAAAGTTGCCATATTCATGCGTTAAAGTGACAGTGAGTGATTACAGCAATGTTGTATATGCTGCAAGCAAATAGCAAAAGGTGCTGTTGATTAACGTGGCTCGCGGTTTTAGCGGTTAGTTAACCTTTATAGATATACCCACAAACGTTCACCTACTTAAATAGGTACTGTGTTTGTTGTGGTTAAGTAATTGATTGGTTTTTTACAACGTTACTGATGGTTAACTGCCGCAAGCCAAATAGATACTGCTCGCGCTGTTGCCAAAGGAATCCCAACCAAGTTATGGGGATGGCATGAATACAAATATTGTTACTATACTCGCGGGTTTAGCGCGTACTCGATCTCAAGATATTGCCTATCAGTATTTTTACGATGAGGCATTACCAAGTAAAACCATTTCCTACCAAGAACTACATGAACGTGCAGCATCCATTGCTGAGACATTGAGTGAATATTTTGAACCGGGTGACAGAGCGTTGTTACTGTACAACTCTGGATTTGAATTTATTGAAGCCTTTTTCGCTTGTTTATACGCAGGGATCATTGCGGTACCGGTTTATCCACCCAAGAAGAATCAAAACGTTGATCGTCTGCGCGCTATCATTGAAGACGCAGGTGCCAAAGGTGCGCTTACCAGTGAAAAGATTAATGAAATCGCCAAGCCATTGCTTGATTCTGAGCCAAGCCTAGCGCAGTTAGCACTATTTACTACCGATAACATTGCACTTAAATCGACCACTCAACAGTGGCCTCGAGCGGACATTCATGGTGGGCAACTGGCATTTTTACAATATACCTCAGGCTCGACGGGCACACCTAAGGGCGTAATGGTAACCCACGACAATATTCTTGATAATCAGGCGCTCATGAAAGAAGCGTTTGGTCATGATAGCAACTCTGCGATTGTAAGCTGGTTGCCTCATTTCCATGATATGGGACTGATTTTTGGCATTATGCACCCAATTTACATCGGTGCGACAGCTGCGCTGATGAATCCGGCTTATTTCCTGCAAAAACCACTGCGTTGGTTAAAGCTGCTTTCCCAAACCAAAGCTTTAACGTCAAGCGCGCCAAACTTTGCCTATGACCTGTGTGTGGACACCGTCAAAGATGAAGACCTTAAAGACTTAGATTTGTCCCATTGGCGTTCGGCATTAAATGGCGCAGAGCCAGTGCGTGCCAGCACGTTAGAGCGCTTTTATCAAAAGTTTAAAGTATGTGGCTTACAAAGAGAGAGTATCTCACCTTGTTACGGCATGGCAGAAACCACCTTATTTGCAACCGGTGGCCGTCTTCTAGAAAAGCCAAGAATATTACGTATTGATGCGACCAAGCTACAGCAGGGTAAAGCCGAACTAGTCGCAGATGAAGACGTAGTAGATGTATTTTATGCATTAGATGTGGCTGATGACCAGCAGCCTTATTACGCCGTATCTTCTGGCGTGAGTTGGGGCGAGCATAGCATTGCGGTTGTTAACCCAGAGTCTTTTGAAGTCTGCAATGATGGTGAAACCGGAGAAATTTGGGTAACTGGCCCAAGTGTAGCAAAGGGGTATTGGAATAACCCAGCGGCAACCGAGGCTACGTTTCATGCCAGAATTAAAGGTGCTGACCAGCGAGATTACCTTCGTACTGGTGATTTAGGCTTTATCCAGCGTGGGGAATTATTCGTTACAGGGCGCGCCAAAGACGTACTTATCTTCCGCGGTAAAAACTACTACCCGCAAGATATAGAGCTTACGGTTACAGAAGCAAGCGATAGTTTAGAACAAAATGGCGGCGCAGCGTTTTCGGTCGCCGCTAATGGTGATGAAGAGCGTTTGGTGATAGTACAACAGGTAAAGCGTACTGCACTAAGAAAGTTAAATGCTGAGCAGGTATTACAGCAGATAACCGCTGCGATCGTTGAGCACCACGGCATTACGCCTTATGACATCGTATTGATAAAGCCTGGTCGCATTCATAAAACCTCGAGCGGTAAAATTCAGCGCCAAGAGAATAAGCGCAGTTATTTAGCCAATAATTTTGAAGTAATTGCGCGTGCCCGTGAAGAAGCTACGCCACAACAAGCTGAGGCGCCATCATCTTCGTCGTCACTACAGCAAATTCAGCGGTTATTACAAGAGTTAGTCGCACAAGAAATAGATAAGCCCGCGCGTAGTTTGGATATCGACGCGCCATTCTTGGCGTTAGGTGTGGATTCGATGAAAGCGGTGCGGATCTCTGGGGAGTTAATGGAAGTACACGAGCTAGACCTTGAGCCTACGGTACTTTACGAATATCCCTCAATTCGCGAACTAGCCCAGTATTTGAGTCAGTTTAGTACGCTTACTCAAGCCCTAGGAGAGGCAGAGCTTAACGAGTCGAAAGGTGCCACTGAGCAAGCGAATAAGACGCAAGCTTCTCGCCGAGCTGAAGATATTGCGGATACAGATATTGCCGTGATTGGTATGGCCTGTCGTTATCCTTCAGCAAATGGATTAGATGCATTTTGGCAGCTGTTAAGTCAGCAGGGCGATGGGGTCACCACGCCAGATCCTAAGCGCCAGCAGCTTTGCCCGAATCTTGAAGCCGACCGACTCGGTGGCTATTTAGAGAATGTCGATGAGTTTGATGCTGCATTATTCGGGATCTCGCCACTTGAATCTAAGCATATCGACCCACAACATAGATTACTGCTCCAAACGACTTATCACGCCATACAACATGCCGGTTACCAACCCGCCACGCTCGCTGGTAGCGATATTGGCGTGTATGTTGGTATATCACAAAATGACTACTTTTTATTGTCGCAACAACAGCAAAAAAGTACCGCGTATTTAGGTACAGGCACAGCACTGAGCATTGCTGCAAACCGTATTTCTTATAGCTTTAATTTTACCGGCCCAAGTGTGGCGATTGATACGGCGTGCTCGTCATCGCTGGTGGCGCTTCATCATGCAATTCAAGCGCTAAGAAATGGAGAAACAAACGCAGCATTGGTGGCGGGCGTTAATCTAATTCTGAGCGATGATGTGACTAAGGCCTGTGAAAACGCACAGATGTTAGCAGCAGACGGCCATTGCAAAACCTTTTCACAGGCAGCGGATGGCTATGTGCGAAGTGAAGGTGTTGGGGTGGTGATGCTAAAGCCGCTACAACAAGCCATGGCAGACAACGACCCGATTGTTGGTGTACTCAAAGGCAGTGCAATTAATCAAGACGGCCGCAGTAATGGTATTACCGCGCCAAATAGTGCCGCGCAACAGGCGGTGATCAATGCTGCCCTTGATAATGCCAAGATGCAGGCGGGAGATATCCACTATGTGGAAACCCATGGTACGGGTACGGAGCTTGGCGATCCTATCGAGATCACAGCATTAAACCGCACGTATGGAGAACACCATAGTCGTCATGATCCGGTTATTCTCGGTGCGGTAAAAGCGAATATTGGTCACCTAGAGTCCGGTGCGGGTATTGCTGGGCTTATCAAAACGCTACTGTGTTTACAGCATGGGCAAATTCCTGCACAGCGCTATAGTGAGGCGCTCAATCCGCATATTCCATGGCAAAAGCTCCCATTTATGGTGCCGCAAAACATGCAGACATGGCCTGTACAACAGGGGGGAATCAGAGCCGCTGGATTAAGCTCTTTTGGTTTTGGTGGTACTAATGCACATGTGATCTGCGTGCAAGCGCCTGTGCCTAAACCCGACATGCAAGCTGAAGTAACACCGCCTTCGTTTTATCTATTGCCTCTGGCCGCTAAATCGAAAGCGGCATTGCAGAAACTTGCTGGTCACTATAGTGAACGATTGTCGAGTTTGACTCCTCAAGCATTTGATGACTTCTGCGCACAAAATGCCGAGCAAGTACCGCTTAAAGGTGTGCATAAAATGTTTAGTGGTGTGAGTAGAGAAGCACTTATTTCGCAACTGAATAGTCCTATTATTGTTGAACAGTCCTCGGCAAATGCTGCTCCAGATGTCGCGTTTTTGTTCACCGGACAAGGTTCGCAATACCCCTTGATGGCTCACTCTTTATATCAACACCACGCGGTGTTTCGCAGTCACTTAGATGAAATTGACAGCCTGATTGGCGAGCGCTTTGGAGCACGCCTGTTGGATGTGTTATTCGATGAAAAGCATAGTGAACTACTGGCACAAACCCGTTGGACGCAAGTGAGCTTGTTTGCCGTCGAATACAGTTTGGCAAACTTATTGATGCATTATGGAGTAAAGCCATCTCAGCTGCTCAGTCATAGCGTTGGTGAGTATGCAGCGGCTTGTATTGCGGGTGTGTTTTCGCTTCGTGATGGCGTTGAGTTGATTGCAGCGCGTGGTCAGCTAATGCATGAATTACCGATAAAAGGCAGCATGATCGCCGCAAGATGTGATGAAAGAGCCGCACGTAATTGCTTGAGCGAGTATCAGGAGCAAGTGGTTATCTCAGCCTTCCATGGTGAGGCTGGGGTCGTATTCTCCGGTGCTGATGAAGCAATCACTGCCCTCAGTGACGTACTTGCAGCACAGAAAATTAAAGTAAAAGCGCTACATACGGCGAACGCTTTCCACTCTCCACTGATGGCTCCCATGCTAGAGGCCTTTAGGAAAGTCGCTGAACAGGTTAGCTTTCAACAGCCTCGGCTGCCTTTTGTTTCGTCCATGACGGGGCAAGTAGAGACCGCACGCATTGCAACAGCTGAGTATTGGGTTGAGCAAATTATGGCACCGGTTCGCTTTGTTGACTGTGTAACTGCGCTTGAGTCACTAGAGCATGGCTTAGCGATTGAGCTTGGTCCTAAACCTATTTTGAGTGGTTTACTACAAGAAAACAGCAATAACAAAGCGCTCAATTATACCCATGTATTGCACCCCAAAGGCGATGACTGCATGAGGTTCGCCGAGTGTTTAGGCACATACCTTGATTTAGGCGGGGCGCTCGAATGGCAACAGGTGTATGGCAATCGCCCGAGCGCTAGAGTGAGTTTGCCGCAATATCCATTTGATTGCAGCTCATACTGGGTTTTTGGTACTGAACAATCACAGCCCGAAGCTCTGACTGTGGTGGATACAAGTGACCGTGATGCTCAGATCCGCAGCTTTGTGCTCAATACCTTAGCGGGACTCTTGTCGATGCCCGCTGATGCTATCCAAACCAACCTCCCGTTGCTAGAAATGGGGGTTGATTCGTTGATGATTATGCAGGCCGTTAGAGTGTACGAACGGGAATTCGGTTTAGAGTTTAGTGTTCGCCAATTTTATCAAGAGCTCAGCGATGTCGATAAGTTAGTGGCCTATATTCAACGCCATAGTGACTATCTCAAAGCGCCGCAGGGTTCACAACAAGCTGGTAGTTTGCCATCACCTGTATCGATAACGACTGATACGCCAAAAGGTAGTGTAGTAGAGGCTGACAACCACACGCTTGTCGCTATCTATCAGGCGCAATTGCAGGCGGCAAGCACAGTAACCAACGCCGAAGCGAGAGCCGCGTTAGAAGCTGTGGTGGGACAGCAGTTACGCCATATTCAGGGCGTAAAAATTGAAAACAGTGCAGTCACCACAACAGCAACTGTGGTATCAAAACCCCAGCTGAGCAGCGCTCAATCAGTATTACCAGGCGCACAGCAAAAACAAGTGCAGCATGCCAATAGCAGCCCAGCCATACGTCAACACCTTGCTGCATTGAGTGACTCTTACATTGCGAAAACGCACAGTTCAAAAGCGCTGGTGAGCGAATATCGCGCACGCCTTGCGGACTGCCGTGCTTCGGCGGGTTTTAGACTGTCGAGCAAAGAGCTACTTTATCCGGTGTTTTCTAAGCGCTGTGAGGGCGCATATATCTGGGATATTGATGATAATCGCTATATTGATATCACCATGGACTTTGGTACTAACTTATTTGGTCATAATCCTGACTTTATCAAAGCTGCGCTGGCGCAACAGCTTGAAGCGGGTATGCAACTGGGGCTTGCAAGTCCTGATGCACCTGAGGTTGCTGCACTTATCTGTGAGCTGACTGGGCTTGAGCGGGCATCGTTTTGTAACTCTGGTACAGAGGCGGTAATGACAGCGCTACGCCTAGCAAGAACAGTGACCAAACGCGATAAAATTGTTCAGTTCTCAGGTGCGTACCATGGGCACTATGATGGTACTTTAGCAACTGAATCGCCAGAGCACGGCGTAGAGGCAATGTGTGCTGGAGTGCGCTACGGCGCAATCGCCGATAATCTTGTTTTACCTTATGGTGATGATGAAGCGCTTGAGATCATTACCCGAGAGGCACAACATATTGCCGCGGTGATTGTTGAACCGGTACAAAGCCGTCATCCTGAAAATCAGCCTTGGGCGTTTTTACGTAAACTTCGTACGCTCACTGAAGCACATGGTATTGCCCTTATTTTTGATGAAATGATCACTGGCTTTAGAGCACATCCCGGTGGCGTTCAAGGTTTGCTTGGTATTAAGGCCGATATGGCAACCTACGGCAAAATCGTCGGTGGAGGTATGCCTATCGGTGTGGTCGCGGGGGCAGCCACCTATCTTGATGCCATTGACGGCGGCAATTGGCAATACGGAGATGATTCTTACCCTTTGACCGATACCACCTTCTTCGCCGGAACTTTTTGTAAACACCCAATGACCATGGCAAGCGCCAAGGCGGTGTTGCAAGCGATTAAATCGCAAGGTCCAGCGTTACAACAAGGGATCAACGACAAAACCGCGGCATTTAAAGCACATCTCAATGCGTTTTTTGAAACCCATGACGTACCCATTCGAATAGAAGCATTTGCCTCATTATTCCGTTTTCGCTTTTCACAAAATCTTGATGTGTTCTTTTATGAAATGCTAGAGCGCGGTGTGTTTATCTGGGAAGGACGAAACTGCTTTTTCAGCGCCGCGCACACAGATGAAGACATTACAGCGGTGATAAACGCAGTTGAAGCCAGTGTACTTAGCTTAAAACGTGCGGGTTATTTTGGTGAAGCGAGCCAAAGTGATGACGATGCTGCATTTCCACTTAGCCATAGCCAGCAACAGCTATTAGCGCTGGCGTTGACCTCAAGCGATGGAGCGAGCGCATATCAATTACAAGCGACGGTAAAGCTCTCCGGTAAGCTCGACTTAGCGCGGTTGCAACAAGCCGTTACTGCGCTCTGCCGCGACTTCCCAATCTTGCGTTTTGGTGTTGATAGTGAGCGCTTAATGCAATATTGCCGAGTGGAAAAAGCCGAGCTGCATGTTGAATCATGGAGCGAAGACGACCAAGCAGCATTGCAGGCGCGGTTATCCGCGCTGCGTTATCAACCGTTTGACTTTGCAAAAGACCCACTTTGTAGAGTGACGCTGTTGAGTGATGGCAAAGCGCAACACTATTTAAGTGTGGTGGCCCATCATGTGATCTGCGATGGCCTTTCACTACAAATGGTGCTGGAAGCAATCGCTGAGCGCTACAATCAAGATGCAAAACAAAATGAGGTGGCGAGCCGAGCGGTCTCCTTTAGTCACTACGTTGATAGCTTGCAGGCATATTCGCATTCACCAGCAGCTGCAAAAAACCAAGCTTTTTGGCATCAATGCTTAGCCAGTTCAACACCACTTGAGCTACCAAAATCAACGATGGTGAGTGCGGCTTCATACCAAGTCAAACAGCTCACATTACCCATTTCGTCGAGTGCAATCCGAAACACTGAGACCCTTGCCCAGTCTTTACGCTGTGGGCAATTTGCAACTATGCTTGCACTTTATTGCTTGTGGCTACACAAGTTAAGTGGTCAGACGGTGATAAGTGTAGGTGTGCCGGTATCAGATAGGCAACGGCTGGCATCACAGTTTGAGCCTGAGTTACTCGACCAAGCCTTACTGGGCTATTGCACCAATATCTTACCCATTGTGGTTGATATGGCAGGCCTTAACACTATCGGTGAACTGGTACAACGGGTGCAAAATACCTTACTTGATGCTTTTGATCACCAAACCCACCCGTATGCAAGCCTTGCGGATGAACAGCTAATTCTACCTAGTACTTTGTTTAATCTAGATAAAGTTACTACTTTGCCGAGCTTTAACGGGTTAGAAGTTGAGGTACAGCCAAGTGTCGCTAAATTTGGCCAATTTGAACTGACGACAAATATGACCTGTGTTGCGGGACAGTGGTCACTGTTAGTGGAATATCACACTGCGCAATTTGATACTGAATTAATGACCCAGTACGTGGCTAAGTTTGTCCATTTGCTATCGCAGGTTCAAGGCAGCACACCGATAGGGGCTCAAAATGAGTTGATACAAAATAGTGATGATGTGTATCGATTGGTTGAGTTACCGCTACAGCACGAGAAATCGGTCAAGGCCGCGACGAGTTTCATTGAAACGTGGCAGCACAATGTGTCGCGTTGCAGTGCACGTACGGCACTGGTAACGGATGATGTGAGTCTCAGTTATGAGGCGCTAGATGCGCGTGTTAACCAGCTCGCTCACTACTTGATGAAGCAGCAGGTAACACCCAATAGTATCGTGGCAGTGGCATTACCACGCCGGGCGGAGCTGTTGATAGCACTTATGGCGGTGATGAAAGTAGGGGCGGCATTTTTACCACTTGATCTTACCTTTCCTGACGAGCGCATCGCGCATATTTTGCATGATGCCAAAGTGAGAGTTGTGCTGTGTGATGCCACTGGTGCGGAGTCTGCGTTATTCAATCATGGTGGTTTAAAGCGAGTCTGCATGGATAGCGATGCGGAAGAAATTGCCAAAAGTTCGACTCGCAGCCCAAGCTTGCTAATTCAAGCTCAGCAGCGAGCGTACGTGATTTATACCTCTGGCTCAACGGGCCAACCCAAAGGCGTTGAAGTCAATCACGGGGCATTTGCTAATTTGCTTGCATCTATGTGTCGCGAGCCGGGGCTGGTGGCAGATGACCGCTTATTGGCTATCACCACGGTGGCGTTTGATATTGCCTTGCTAGAATTGTTTGGACCGTTACTGGTTGGTGCGTCTGTGGTGCTGGCAAGTGATGAAAGTATTAGCGATCCTGCTGTGCTTGGCGCGCTTATCGAGCAGCAACAGGTAACTGTGATGCAGGCAACGCCAACGTTATGGCAATTACTGCTAAATGCGGCGCCAGCATGTACCTCTGGCATCAAAGTGTGGAGTGGCGGCGAGCCTTTACCTCAGGCACTGGCCGCGCAGTTACTTAGTCACAGCAAAGCGGTTTATAACTTATACGGGCCAACCGAAACCACGATTTGGTCGGCGGTGGCACATATCGACAATGCCGCAGAGGTAACCATTGGTAAAGCGATACAAAATACCAGCTTATTTGTGCTCCCAACCGAGTGTCATGGTGAAGGGTTGCCTTTACCCGATGGCGTATGGGGCGAGTTATACATTGGTGGCAGTGGCGTTGCTATGGGCTATTTACATCAAGCGGAGCTGACCCAGCAGCGCTTTATCAATCATCAATTTACAGCTTCCATTAGTCGCCGTTTATACAAAACGGGAGACAAAGCGAGACGGTTAGCTGATGGCCGCTTTGAAGTAAAAGGGCGCTTAGATAACCAAATTAAGCTTCATGGTCACCGCATAGAGCTTGGTGATATTAGCCATCATTTGGGGCGGATACTCAATAGCAGTGAAGTCGATGTTTGTGTGCAAACACTAGCAACAGGCTCTTGTCTATGTGGGTATATTGTTGATGATGGTGAGTTATCTACCGAGTGGTCTTCGCCTCGGCTGCGCCAAGTGCTTGGTGAGTGGTTACCAAGTTACATGGTGCCTGAGCATTTTGTTTGGTTAAGTCAATGGCCGATGACACCAAATGGTAAGCGCGACCGCAAAGCACTGCCAAAGCCAGTGGCAGAAAAAGCCTCAGAAATATGCACCTTGACTCCCCGCACTGAAACAGAAAAACAGCTGCACCAGCACTATATCTCGCTACTCCCTGTTGAGCAGTTGGGCGTCACAGCACGTTTTGTGGATAGCGGTGGCAATTCGGTGATTGGTATGCAGTTGGTATCGAGACTCAACCAAGCTTTCAATATTAAATTGACCATTGGCGACATCTTTGAGCATGCCTGTATTGCAGAGCTTGCCGAATGTATAGAAGCGCTGAAACAAGCCCATGATGCCATGGCGCTGGAAGCGCAAACTCCAAATGTAGAAAAAGTCAGTGATATTGTGAGCGATCGTGATTTGAGCGCTGCACTGAGTGATAAATCCATGACGGAGATGGACTTGTAATGATGGATAACTTTGCAATAAAACAGTGGTTAGATGAGCTTGATCGTCAACAGATTTATGTTTATTTACAGCAGGATAAATTAAAACTTAGAACACCGCTTGGGCAGGTGCCTGAGGGTATTCTGGATAAGATAAAGACGCACAAAACTACGCTTATCACCTACCTTCAGGGGCAACAAAAGCAATCTACCGCGCTATCTGCTGCGCAGCAAAGAATGTGGTTTATTGATAAGTATGAAGGAGGCACCGCGGCATACAATATGGCTGGGCTCGTTAAATTATCGCAGCCATTTTTAGTCACGGACATTGAACAAGCCTTGAACCGCGTGGTAGCTAAGCACGATATTTTAAGAGCAAGGTTTACCACGGTTGAAGGGAAGGTAGTGCAGCAAATTGAACCTGCTGAGGCGATGAAAATTGCTGTGATTACCGTGGATGAAGAAGCGCTACCCAATCAGCTACCAGAGTCGATTAAACAGGCTGTACGGTATCAGTTTGATCTTGCCAACGAATCGCTGCTGCAAGTGACGGCTTTAGTGAGTAACTCTCATACTGATTGCCGCTGGTTACTCGTTAACATGCATCATATTATTAGTGATGGCTGGAGCGTGACTGTATTTATCAACGCACTGCTGTATGAGCTAACAGAGATGTGTGTTGAGCTTCCCGATTTACAGTATGTTGACTATGTGCACTGGGAGCAGCAATTAAGACAATCCCCAGACTATCAACAGCAATTGGCCTATTGGACTGAGCAGTTAGAGGCATTTACACCGTTTGAATTACCCACCAGCTATCCAAGAAAAAAAGAAAAGCAGTACCAAGGTGGCACAGTTCGTTGTTCGTTTAACGCAGAACAAATACAACGATTAGATAAAGCTTGCCACAACGATGGCGTAACACATTTTACCGCCTTGCTGGGCGTGTTCTACATCTTGCTTTATCGTTACAGTGAGCTAGCCGATATTACCTTAGGGGTGCCGGTTGCAAATCGTCAGCAAAGCGAGTTTGAAACTATGCTTGGCTGCTTTATTAATACCTTGCCATTGCGAATGCAGATAAACGGTGAACACTCCATGAGTGAGGCGATTAAGGCACTACAAGGTCAAGTATTGCAAGGGCTTAGTAATCAAAATGCTGCCGTGGAAGACATCATTGAAGCGTTAGAGCTACCCAAATCCGCAGCGCATTCCGCCTTGTTCCAAGTGTTATTTAACTACAATGGTGTGGCGAGTAATAAGGTGTCGGTAAATAACCAATTAGAAGCCGAGTTAATTGCCCTAGATAATGACACTGCGAAATTTGACTTAACCCTATCTGTTGATGATACAGATGATGCCTTTGTGTGTGACTTTGTTTATGCAACAGGGCTTTATAAGCATGTGCTTATTCAGCAATTTGCCGATGATTATTTGGCACTCGTCCAGTGCTACTGTGCTAAAGAAACGCTGCCGATTGACGACTTGGTGCTCAAATCAACGAACGTACCGACAAAGGCGGCGGATATTAATCACAACATCAGCCAGCCGGCGCTGGTGCTACAAGTAATCAGAAATATAGCGCAAACTCAAGGTGATGCGATTGCAGTGGTTGTGCCAAGTACCAATGGCGAAGCATCACGCACCCTGACGTATCAGCAGTTGTATGCCCAAAGTTTGCAAATTGCCAACAACTTAGATGTTCCAGCGTCAATCATTGCGCTGATAACTACGGGTGATATGAGTGACATTGTCACTATGCTTGGCGTAATGCAAAGTGGTCGCGCGTATCTACCTATTGATGGCAATATGCCCACTGCCAGAGCGCTACAAATGCTAGCGCAAGCTAATTGTAATACGGTGGTGGTAAGTGTCGAAACGCCACTTTGCCAAGCGCTACGAGAAGCTGACATCTGGGTGCTTACATATAGTGAGCTGAGCCAAAACAAAGAAGCGCCGCAGCAAACTTATTCACCAAGTTTTGATGATAGCGCGTATGTGTTGTTTACTTCTGGTTCTACTGGTGTGCCCAAAGGGGTTGAGATCAGCCATGGCGCGCTGAGCCACTATTGCAGCAGCATCGCGGCGAGATTGAGTTACAACCAAGATACGCGAGCGGGCGTAGTCACAGGACTTGCCACGGATTTATGCTTAACGGCTGTGTATCCGGTGCTTACTCATGGCGGCACTGTGGTACTCACCCTTGCAAACCAAGCCCCAGAACCCGCTGAAATTGCAGCCAAGTTAGTGGCTGAGCAAGTTAACTTGATAAAATTAACCCCTTCTTTTGCCGCGGTGCTTTTGCCTCAGTTTGCTGAGCAAAAGCCCGCTATTTCGCAGTGGGTGTTAGGTGGAGAAGCATTGGGTGAGCAACTTGTTGATAGCATTCGTGCGCTGACGCCCACGGCGCGTATTTTCAACCATTATGGTCCGACGGAGGCTTGTGTTGGAGTGGTTTGTCATGAAGTCACAGACAGCAGACTAACCGGCCACAGTTATCCAATCGGTGCGCCGTTGGCACATGTTACTACCTGCGTACTCAACAAACAGGGGAAGCCAACACCCGCTGGCATGCCCGGTGAGCTCTATATTGGCGGGCCGAGCCTCGCCAAGGGGTATATAAATGCGCCTTCAGAGACCGCAGCTCAGTTTACAAGTAGCTTGCAACATAGTGCCCAATGCGCCCGTTTTTACCGCAGTGGTGATAGCGTTAGGCTGAATGCGAGCGGCGAGCTTGAATTTCTCGGTCGAATTGACAAACAAGCGAAAATTCGCGGTTACCGCGTTGACCTTAATGAAATAGAAGCTGCACTGGTAGCGCTTGATGAGGTATCGCAGGCTGCAGTCGTGGTGCGCAAGCTCGGCAAACAAGATGCCTTGGTTGCTTTTGTGGTAAGTGTTGATGGCAGCCAGTGCGCCGCAACCAATCTGCGCGAGGTGATCCGCCAAGGCTTGAAGCGTCGCTTGCCTGAGCCGATGATCCCAAGCTGGATAGAGCTTTGCCAGCACTTACCCACCTTGAGTAATGGCAAGATAGACCGCCAACAATTACAGTCTTTGGCATTAACTTCTCAAAGCCAAAGTAGTGAGGTGACAAGTGCGTTGCAGCGACAGTTAATCACACTCTATCAAACCTTAACAGGCGCACCAGAAGTGGGGCTGCACGATAGCTTTTTCAGCATCGGTGGTCACTCTTTATTGGCAATGCAATTACTCAATGAACTAAGAGCCCAGCTCTCGGTGGAGGTGAGCTTAAAGCAACTGTTTGCCAATCCTAGCGTATTTGAACTAAGCGAGATACAGGCTAACTCTCAGTCACAGTCCTCTTTACCAAGTCTACAACCTGCACCATCACAGCCTAGTTATCCTTTGTCATTTGCACAGCGGCGCTTATGGTTTGTTGACCAACTGCAAGGACACAGCAACCAATATAATCTACAGGGCATATTCCAATTACAAGGCAAGCTGAATGCTGAGGCCTTGGAGCAAGCCTTTATTGCTGTGGTTAGGCAACATCCAGTCTTGGCGTTTAATTACCATCAAAATGCGCAAGGAGAACCGCAGCAAAGCATTAACCTTGATGCTAGATTTACCCTGGTTAAGCACGACTGGACAGGTAAATCCGCTGAGCAACAAGCACATGCGTTAGAGCAGGCCATCGCAGAAGATTACGCAACTAGCTTCGATTTAAGTCGTGATTTAATGCTGCGCGCCATTCTTTATCAACAAGAGGGGATGCAGGCTACCCTTGTTATCACCTTACATCATATCGCAGCCGATGGTTGGTCTATTGCCTGTTTGAGTGAGGCTTTAGGACTGGCTTACAAAGCCGCGCTCAGCGGCAAAATCTTAGCATTGCAAGAGGTGCATTATGTTGATTATGTAATGTGGCAACAGCAGTTGGAGCAGAGTTCGCTATGGCAACAGGAGCTCGACTATTGGCGTAAGCAATTACAAGGTCTGCCCAAGGTGCATGAATTACCGCTTGATTACCGCAGAGAAGCAACAACCTCTGCGCGCGGCGCGTTAGTGATTGAGCCCATACCTGCAGCGCTGGTCAGTGCGCTTCGAGCGTATCAAACTCGTTCAGGGCAAACCTTATTCGTGTTACTACAAACGCTATTTTCCTTATGGTTAAGCCGCTTTTCTCAACAGCGCGACGTGGTTGTCGGGACGCCGGTATCAGGGCGTCACCTTAAAGCATTTGAAAGTATGATTGGTAACTTTATCAATACCTTAGTGCTTAGGAGCAAGTGGAGCGAAGACACCAGCTTTACTCAAGCGCTACAGCAAACCCAAGGCTTACTCAACGACGCGTTGCAACACCAACATATTCCCTTCGATGTGTTAGTGGATGAGCTAGACGTTGAACGCTCAAGCGCCCAGCATCCACTGCATCAAATCGTGTTTCGGGTAAATAACCAGGTAAATGAAAACCTTACACTAGAACAATTGGAAGTGACGCCGTGCCAAAGTAAAGTACGCGGTGCCAAATTAGATTTGGAAGTCGCAGTGATAGACGAGGGCGATGTACTCACCGTTGAATGGCTTTATGACAGCAATTTGTGGCACGAAGCGAGTGTGGTTAGTTTCCATCAGCAGTTTTGTTATGTGTTATCGCAGTGTCTTGCTGAGCCAAATATCCCGTTGTCAGCATTGTCATTGTGGCCCGCTGAGCAGCAGTTAGCGCTATTAAAACAGCAGCAAAGTGTTGCGGTAGAAGTGACAGAGCAACAGCCATGGGTGACTCAGTTTAGTCAGGTGGCTCTTCAGACCCCTCTACAGACTGCGGTGCGCATGGGAGAGTTCACTTGTAGTTATCTCACTTTAGAAAAATGCGCGAACCAACTTGCTAATAGCTTATTAGAAATGGCATTTGCCGAGCAAAGTCGCATTGCTATTTTACTGCCGTCTTCGAGTTACATGGTGGCCGCGGTGCTGGCAATATTAAAAGCGCGCCATACCTATGTGCCTATTCATCATGACACGCCAACCGATACCTTAGCCTACATCATGAATGATGCAGATATCGTATTGACGCTGGCGCTAAGTAAAGATGCCGAGCGTTTGATTGAAGCCAGTAGTGACTTTTTGTTGCTTGATGATTTGTTTGAAGCCGAGGGGAATTTTGCGTTTTACGATACCAGTTTGTTGGTAGATGAAGACGCTGCTGCATTTAAAGAGGCCGAGCTTGCCTATGTTATTTATACCTCAGGTTCAACTGGGCAGCCAAAAGGGGTGCCCATTAGTCATAGCAACCTCAATAATTATCTACGTTTTGCGTCTCAGCGTTACCTACCACAATCCGGCGATATAACCAAAGCAGTACTTAGTACACCGCTGGCGTTTGATGCGACGGTAACCGCCTTAGTGCCTATTTTAATGCGAGGCGGAGAGCTTGAGCTGCTCCCCACAGGCGCCGAATTGTTGCCTGCATTACATGAACAGATTTTTGCCGCGACGGAAGCTAAATTATTCAAGTTAACACCGGCTCACTTACGCGCGGTATTGGCATTAAGTGACGCACAAACTTATAGCAATATTGCTCACCGATTTGTGGTTGGCGGTGAAGGGCTGAGCGCAGCTTTGGTCAATAAGCTGATGGATAAGCTCCCTAATGCTCAGTGGATAAACGAATATGGCCCAACTGAGACAACAGTCGGCTGTAGTATCTATGCTGTAAGCCGTGAGTCGCGCCACTTGTTAGCGGGCCACGAAGAAGTGCCTATTGGCCATGCTATCGATAATATGACCCTTGCGGTAGTCGATGAGTTTGGTCAGCTGGCTTTACCTAATATGCCCGGAGAGCTTTGGCTTGCGGGAGAAGGGGTGTGTGAAGGTTATATTAATCTCGCGAGTGTGACGCAAGCACGCTTTGTTGATCAAGCGGTGCCTGCGTCTGGTACTTCAAGCATGCGTTGGTATCGCAGTGGCGACAAGGCAAAGTGGCAGGCGAATGCGCGCGCAGAGGCTGACTACCTTTGTTATTTGGGGCGGTTAGATGAGCAAGTCAAACTGCGCGGCTACCGTATTTCTCTTGTGGCAATCGCCCATCAAATCGACGCGTTGACGCAAGTAAAAAGCTGCGCTGTGAGTGTTGATGAAGCGCAAGAAAGCCTAGTGGCTCATGTGGTCTTACATGACGAGGCTAAGCTCACACTTGTGCAGTTGCGCCAAGCTTTATCGCAGTCGCTGCCCAGTTACATGTTACCTGCCGCGCTGGATGTCGTTGCTGATATTCCGCTGACTGCAAACGCAAAAGTAGACAAGCAAGCATTACAGTTAGCCTATCAGGCACAGGCGAAAAGCCAAGAGGCCGCTGAGATAATTGATGGGTCTAAGCTCACAGGTACACAGCGTTATTTACTTGAGTTATATCGTGAGCTACTGCCGAGTCAAGTAGAGAGTATTAACGACAGCTTCTTTGACTTAGGCGGGCATTCACTGCTTGCCATAAAAGTGATCAGCCGAGTGCGCAGTGAGCAGCAGCGAGATATCACCTTGCCACAACTCTTTGATGCGCCAAGTATTGCAGCGTTTGCTGAAGTGATAACCGCAAGTTCGATGATTGCGCACAGTAATACCATTGAGCCGGTATCAAGAGCCCAAGCGTTACCCCTTTCTTTTGCTCAGCAGCGTTTATGGTTAATCGACCAGTTACATGAGCAAAGTCTGCAATACCATATGCCAGCGAGCTATTGGTGTGAAGGTGCCTTAGATATTGACGCTTTAACGCAAGCGTTAAGCGCGATTGTTGCACGTCATGAAGTGCTCCGTACGGTCATCGTTCCTGCAAGTGGTGAGCACGGTGCTGTGCAGCAGGTTCGTGATCAAGTAGCCTGTCCTGTGGAATTAGTGGATTTGTCTGGGCTGAATAACGCAGAGCAACAGCTGCGTTGGCAAGCATTACAGCAGCAATCGCTCAGCAAGCCTTTTGATTTATGCCAAGACACTATGCTGCGCGTTATCTGTGTACAGTTTAGTCACAACCAATTTGGACTTTTGTTTAACATGCACCACATTGCCAGCGATGGTTGGTCAATGGCGCTGCTGGCGAAAGAATTTGTGGCGTTTTATCGGCACTTTAGTGAAACGCCAGCGTATCCCGTGCCAGAGCAATACGCTAAACCACTAGCGGTGCAGTATGCAGACTTTGCCTACTGGCAGCAAAAACAGCAAGATAGCTATCAGGCTGATCTTGCCTATTGGCAAACTCAGTTGCAGCAGTGTCCTGTTGTTCATGAATTACCGCTGGACTTTGAGCGACCACAAGTTCAGTCCCTTGATGGTGAGTGTATTCGCCATACCCTTACGACGTCGCAAGTTGAGGCGATAAAAGCGCATTGCCAAGCACAAGGGGTAACCTTGTATATGTGGCTGCAAAGTGCCTTTTCGCTGTTGATGCTTCGTCTTAGCCAAACGCAGGATATTGTCATTGGCTCGCCCATTGCCGGACGTGAGGTAAAAGAGTTAGAGGGATTACTGGGTTGCTTTGTGAATACCTTAGCTATTCGCACTCGCAAAGTGGGGTCGCCTTCATTTAACGATTGGCTAAGTGAGCAAAAGCAGGTGATTTTAGCGGCGTTTGCCCATCAGAGTTTACCCTTTGAACAACTTGTTGATGCCATTAATCCTCCGCGCAGCTTAGCGCATTCACCCGTGTTACAAATACTCTTTGCACTACAAAATAACGAACAAAGTGACTTCGAGCTACCTCATCTTAAAATCGAGCAACAGCTTGATCTTAAGCCTGCAATGAAGTTCGACTTAGAAGTCAATGCACAAGAATTTGGCAGTGAGATTGCAGTGCAGTGGAATTATGCCAAAGCCTTGTTTAAACACACTAGCGTGCAGGAGATGGTTGATGCTTTTGTAACCTTAATTGATGCTGCGCTCACAAGCCCTGAGCAAAGCGTAAATACCTTACCATTAGTCGATAGCAAAACACTCAGCGAGCTAACGTCTGCCACGCAAGCACAGCCGCAATCTCCTTGGTTTATCAGCGATAAAATACGAGACTTTGCTCAGCACCGGGCGCACCATAATGCTGTACGAGATATGACTGGCAAGCGGTTAAGTTTTGGCGAATTGGAGCTACAAAGTAACAAGCTAGCGCGTTACTTGATTGAGCAAGGCGTAACAGCAAAGTCGCAGGTAGCAATGAGCTTAGCGCCAAGCTGTGAGCAAGTTGTGGCACTGTTGGCAATCTTAAAAGTTGGGGCTATGTATGTGCCGCTTGACCCCAATGCACCGAGTCAGCGTCAGCACTATATATTGCGTGACAGTAAAGCGACTTGCCTTATCACCACCTCAGCGCTACTTCCAAACAGCACAGTTCTCAGCTGCCGTGTGATGCTAATAGACATCGAGCAGGATTGGCAGAACATGCCTGTAGAGGCGCTTGCGCCATTAAGCGATATTGATGCGCCAGCTTATATGATTTATACCTCAGGCACCACGGGGCAACCCAAAGGCGTGATGATAAGCCATCGCAACTTGCACCTTTATCTTGAGCACGTGAGCCGCAGTTATGTCAAAAGCGATTTACATGAGAGTATTGTCAGCACACCTTTAGCATTTGATGCGACAGTAACGAGCTTATGGGGCGCGCTGGTTAATGGTCTTGGCGTTGTATTGTTAAGCGATGGCGGGCAGTTAATCACAGAGCTAAGTGAATGTTTAGCGCGCGATGAGGCGCTGCTGTTCAAGGTAACTCCAGCCCACTTGCAAGGCGTGCTGGCGCGATTACAACCGAGCAATGCTGCGCACCATATTGTGGTGGGGGGAGAAGCCCTATCTAGCAGCGTGGTAGCTCAAGTTGGGGCACTGGTGCCTCAGGCTCATTTTTACAATGAATATGGCCCAACAGAAGCAACGGTTGGGTGCTGTGTGTATCGCTGTAGCGGCCAAGATGCGGTTGCGCTTGCACAGCAATCACAGCGCTTTGTGCCAATTGGTAACGCCATTCAAGGCACTGATTTGGTGGTATTGGATCAGCATCAACAGCCTGTGCCTATGGGCATGCCCGGTGAGCTATACATCGCAGGCGATAATGTGGCTCAGGCGTATTTTGGGTTGCCTGAACTCAGCGCCAGTAGATTTGTGTCATTGTCTTTGAACAATGACTCACAGCGTTATTATCAGACGGGCGACCAAGTGCGCTGGCTGCTAGATGAAGAGGGTTGCCCTTGCATGCTGCAATTTATTGGTCGTCGAGACAATCAAATTAAGCTGCGTGGTTATCGCATTGAGCTTGATGAGATCGCAGCCCAGCTTGAGCAACTAGATGCAGTGCAACAAGCACATGTGTTACTCAACGAAAGTAAAGATAACTTACTGGCCTGTATGGTGCTAACTACGCCATCGCACAGTGATGCCATCTGTGAGCTTGAACAAGCGCTACACACTCAGGTTTTAACCTCGTTAGCAGAGGTCCTGCCAAGTTATATGTTGCCTTACAAACTGTATGCTCTAGCCGCTATGCCGCTTACCAATAACGGCAAAGTAGACGCAGGAGCACTTGCACAACTGGTGCAGTCGCAACAGACGCAAGCGCTTACAGCACCTTTAGCTCCCATGACTGAACTACAAACGCTACTGGCAGAAGTTTTTGCTCAAGTGCTCAATACCCAAGTTCGAGATATTAACAGTAACTTTTTTGAATTAGGGGGGCACTCTTTATCAGCAAGCCAAGCGGTTGCCTTAATTGAACAGGCGCTTGAGGTGCCCATCACCTTGAAAATATTGTTCGAGCGGCCAAGCGTAAGCGCACTTGCAACTTGGTGTGAGATCCATCGTGCAGCCAAAGCGGCGGACGTAAACGGTCAGTCTGAGGAGATGTTTTTGTGATGAATGAACAGCAAAGACAGATAGAGGCATTGATCGCAGAAGCATTAGCAGCTGGCGTGACCTTGTATGAAAAAAACGGTGGCTTGGCATTTAAGCAAACCGCTGGATTTCCTCCACAGTTAAAACAGCAAGTAGTTGAATATAAATCAGAGATCATTGCTTACTTTCAGCAGCAAAGCCGTGATATGGCGAAATCTTCACCGCATATTATCGCGCAGCCAAATGCGGGGAAGGACTTACCGCTGAGCTTTGCACAAGAGGGACTTTGGTTTATAGAGCAGTTGCAAGGCAGCAAACAGTATTATATGCCCGCCGAGTTTTTGTTACGCGGCGAGCTTAGTATTCCCGCAATGCGTAGCGCTGTGCAAGATGTGGTGCTACGCCACGACATACTGCGCGCTAGGTTTGTAAAAAATGAACAAGATGGCCAACCCCAGCTGCAAATAACGGATGATATTAGTGCGCCGTTCGAGTGGCTTGATGCCAGTGTAGCAGCTGAGGAGACAAGGCAAGCCTACATTGCTTCGCGCATCGCAGCACATCAAAACAAGCCTTTTGACTTGGCTCATGATTGTTTGCTTCGCGTGCTGGTGGTGAGTGATGGCGATGAACATCACCTTGCATTTAATATGCATCATATTGTCTCTGATGGGGCTTCAATGGCGCTACTTGCACAAGAGATAGAAGCTGGCTATCGCAAACACATAGGCGCACCTTATACGCCGCTTGTAACTATGCAGGTGCAATATAGTGATTTTAGCCAGTGGCAGCGAGCACAGCTAACGCCAGAGCGCATCGAAGCACCACTGGCGCAACTAAAACAGCAATTTAGCGAATTAGCGCCGTTGCAGTCATTGCCTTGTGATTTTGTTCGTCCTGCGATTCAGTCATTAACAGGGAAAGTATATCGCCAAGCGCTTGATACGTCGTTATTTGCGGCGATTTCGACACAAGCGAAGTCGCTCCAACTGACCCCCTTTATGTGGCTGCTCAATACCTTTATGTTGTTTATCGCAAGGCTTATGCAATCGCAGCAGGTAGTTGTTGGCACGCCAGAGCTTGGCCGTCATCACCCTGAATTAACGCCGTTAATTGGCTTGTTCGTTAATACCCTCGTGATGCAAGCAAAGCTCGAAAGTGATATGCCATTTAGCCAATGGTTGCAGCAACAAAAAGCCCTCAACCTAGCGGCGTTTGAATATCGCGATATTCCTTTTGATAAAGTGGTTGAAGCGATTGGCGCTCCAAGAGATTTAAGTCACCACCCGCTAGTACAAATATTATTTACACTGGAAACCCGTAATGAGCGCGCTTTTACACTTCCGGGGTTATCGGTTCAAGAAGTGCAAAAAAAGCAGGCGGACAGCACTCCAGTAAAGTGCGACTTAGAACTCAATGCGGTGATTGATGAGCAGGCACTTTATTTACATTGGAAGTTTGATGGTCATCTTTACACTGAAGAGACCATCAAACATTGGGCGGATTGCTTTTATACGCTGCTTCAGGCGTGTGTTACAGCGCCTCATACCGCCGTTGGTGAACTTGCGTTACTGAGTCAAAAACAGCAGCAAGCTTTAATAACGGGTGCGCAATGCCATGGGGCAACTTGGCCTAAGCAAGACACTATCACCAGCTTATTCACGCGCTATGTCGAGCGCTTTGCCACACATACCGCCGTGCAAGATAGCACGACTGTGCTGAGTTATCGTGAGCTCAATACCCGAGTCGATGCGCTGGCGATAATGCTGTTACAGAAAGGGGTCACGCCACGAACCATGTTGGTGGTGAGTGTATCACGTAGCATTGAGATGATAGTGACCTTGCTGGCAGTGCTTAGAGTGGGTGCCGCCTACGTGCCAGTAGATCCCGACTACCCGCAAGAACGCATTGAATATATTTTGGAAGACGTGCAAAGCCCATGGCTGCTTTGTGATAACGCCACGCAGGCACAGTTTAGTCAGCTCTCATACCAGCTAATTAATGTGTCACAGGCAGAACGTCAGGTCAGCCGCGAAGCTCTCAAGCAGCTTGATGCTATTCAGATTGAGCCGCAAGATTTGGCTTATATTATCTATACCTCTGGCACTACAGGGCGACCAAAAGGCGTACAAATTGAGCACCGTCATGTGGTGCGGTTACTCCATGTTGAGCCCAACTTATTCGATTTTAATGAGCAAGATGTTTGGACCTTGTTTCATTCCTTCTGCTTTGATTTCTCTGTGTGGGAAATGTATGGCGCGTTACTCTTTGGTGGTCGTCTTGTGGTTGTGGATAAAGCCACTGCGCAAGACACCCAAGCTTTTGCTCAGCTGTTGGTTGATGCCCAGGTTACGGTCTTAAATCAAACACCAAGTGCGTTTTACGCGCTACAAGCCACGCTACTCAATGACAGTCACTTGGCGAGTGAATGTGCAGTGCGGTACGTAATTTTTGGTGGTGAAGCGCTACAGCCGAGTAAGCTACAACCTTGGGCACAGCAGTTACCAAATTGCCAGTTAATCAATATGTATGGCATTACTGAAACCACGGTACATGTTACGTTTAAAGCGCTGGAGCCTGCGGATCTGACGCTCGGCACCAGTAATATAGGTCGTGCTATTCCGACCACCAGCTGCTATGTACTTGATGACAAGCAAAGGCTCTTGCCGCAAGGTGCCGTGGGCGAGTTGTACGTAGGGGGCGAGGGGGTTTGTCGGGGGTATTGGCAACGTGACGAATTAAACGCAACTCGCTTTATTCAAAACCCATTTAGTGCAGCACCTGATCAGCGGCTATATCGCTCGGGCGATCTCGTGCGGCTAATGGCCAGCGGTGAGCTGAGCTACGTTGGCCGAATTGACGACCAAGTAAAGGTTCGGGGTTATCGTATTGAATTAGGCGAAATTGAAAACCAGTTGCGCCATCATCCCGAAGTGGCTGAGGTCACTGTGCTGTTAAATCGGCAAGACCCAGAAAATGTCTGGATTTGCGCCTTTGTGGTGTTACACAAACAGGTCGAGTTCGACGACATCACTTTAGTCATGCAGCAGTTTTTAAAACAAAATTTACCCGACCATATGTTGCCTGCCAAAGTGCAAGCGGTGGCAGCCATGCCACTGACCAGCAATGGCAAAGTAGATAAAAAAGCACTATTGCAGCAACTTGATACAAGCGTTAACGAAAACACTTATGAAGCACCGATTGGCGAGCTTGAAACCCAACTTGCAAGCTATTTTTCCGAGATACTGCAGCGCGAGTCAGTTGGTCGCTATGACGACTTTTTTAGACTCGGCGGACACTCGCTACTTGCTGCAAAACTGGCAAATCATATTCGCAAAACGCTGCAAATTGAGTTACCGCTGCAAGCGATTTTTACGCACCCTACAGTACAAGGTTTAGCGGCTGCACTTGAAAAGCAAGACACGCAGCTAAGTACTATTGCTGTGGTGGATAAAACCAATGGTGTAGCGTTGTCTTTTGCTCAGCAGCGTTTATGGACATTAGATCAAATGCAGCAGGGCAGCCAGCAATATCAAATTCAAGCGTTATTGGCGTTTTCAGGAAAGCTTGATCTGAGCGCATTCGAGCAAAGTTGGCAAAAGGTGCTGTCACGGCATCAGGTTTTGCACTCGGCTATTACCAACACCAACGGTCAGCCTAAACAGTACCTTGTGGCTTTGCCTGAGCATTTTGTTACGCTTATTGACGTCTCCACACAATCGCCGCTGTGGCAAAACTTGCTTTGGCAGCGTGCGGTACGAGACGACCAAGCGCAGGGTTTTGATCTTAGTAAAGATCTAATGATCCGTGCAACTCTGGTTCGATTCTCATCAGGCTATCATCGTCTTATCGTCAATATGCACCATATTGCTAGTGATGCTCAGTCTATTGAAGTATTAATGCGAGAGCTCACACAGTTTTATGCCCATTACACCCAAGGCTGTGAACTTGCCCATGACTTGATTGCGCCACCTGAGGTGCAATACGCGGATTATGCCCATTGGCATCGAGCACAGTGCCAAGGCGCGCAGCAAAGTGCAGACATGGCATTTTGGTCTGCGCACCTTGACGATGCGCCGCCACTGCATCAATTACCGCTCGATACGCCTCGTGGGCAGGTCGTGAACAATAGCGCGCAAGCATTTACTGAGCAGCTAAGCGCTGAAACATGGCAACGGCTGCAACAGTATTGTCAGCGTTTGGGAATAACCCCGTTTATTTGGTTGCATAGCGCATATGCGGTGGTGCTCGCTAAGTTTAGCCAAGTGGATGATATTGTGATTGGTGCGCCATTTTCAGGGCGGCATCACCCACAAGTGGAACAGTTGATTGGCTTTTTCGTCAATGCCTTGCCAATTCGCGTGAAGCTCGATTGGCAGCAGAGTTTCAGCCAACTACTCGATATACAAAAAGAGCAAATTGAACAATTACATCAACACCAATCACTTCCCTTTGAGCAGCTCATTGACCACCTTGGTGTTAGCAGAGAGCTAAGTCACCAAAGTGTTTTCCAGTTGAGTTTTGCGTTTAATCCCGAGCCACAGCACACACCAGAGTTTGTAGGCCTTAGCACGGAAGTTTTAACGTCGGAAAACATGCGTGCCAAGTTTGATCTTGAGCTCAGTGCAACAGTAAGTGGGCAAGGGTTGAGACTGCACTGGCTATACAACAGTGGACTATTTGAAAGAGAAACTGTGGCTAGCATTGCAGAGTGTTTTAATGCCGTGATAGTGCAATTACTCGCGCAACCTGAGTGCCCGCTTGCGGATATAAAACTTTGCAAGGAGCAGCCGCTAGAGAATCATGCGATTTCAGGCAAATCAGCGCCGGAACATTTCGAGCAGTCAGTGCTTGAGCAAATTGAGCGACATATGGCAGAGCCTGCACAAGCTGAGCGGCTCGCAGTAATTGACACAAACTCAAATCAAACCTTGAGTTATGGTGAGCTTAATGAAAGAGCCAAGGCATTGGCGGCGCTGTTATTAAGCGAAGGGCTGCAACCAGAGCAGTCTGTGCTTGTTGCGATGACGGGTAGCGCAGATCTCATTGTGGCGATGTTGGCTGTGTTAAAAGCGGGTGGATGTTATGTACCTGTTGACCCTCATTACCCTCAAGCGCGAGTCAATTACATCGCTAAAGACAGCAGCGCTGCGCTGGTTTTAACAAAGTGTGAGTTTGCCGCTCGCTTTGAGGTAGCAGAGTTAGATGATAACGACATTGAGGCTGAATATCGCTCCCCACATGTTATGTGTGTTGATAACGCCAACGTGCAAGCGCGCCTTGCGACAATATCACTACCTCAGCAGTTTCCAAAAGTTAAAGCGGAGCAGCTGGCCTATGTGATTTATACCTCAGGCACAACAGGTAATCCTAAAGGCGTGATGATAGCCCATCAAGGGTTGGCGAATTTATGTGGTTGGCACCGACGAGCTTTTGCGGTGGATGATCATAGCGTAGCGAGTCAAACCGCCAACCCGGCCTTTGACGCGGCAACATGGGAAATTTGGCCTTATTTATGTGCTGGCGCGAGCCTCGTGTGTGTGACAAAAGCGGTGCTACAGTCACCGGCCGAATTAACAGCCTGTTTCAATACACACCAAGTCACGCATAGTTTTATTGCAACGCCAATCGCTCAAGCGCTGCTCACTGAGTCTTTGTTTAACCCGCAAAGCTTGCGCTATTTATTGGTTGGCGGCGATAAATTCGCTGCGCTTCAAGCAAAAGAATACGGATTTACCTTAGTCAATAACTATGGACCCACCGAAGCCTCGGTGGTCGCGACTTCAGGTGTGGTTGAGTTTGACGGAAAGGTGCCAGATATCGGCTTGCCCGTCGACAATAGCCAGCTATTTATTTTAGACCCACAGCTGCGAGCTGTGCCACCGGGGATGATTGGGGAGTTATATATAACCGGAGCGGGACTTGCTAGAGGGTATTTACATCAACCACAGCTTAGTGCTGAGCGTTTTATTGAGCTACAAGTCTCTCCCTCGCACACGGTGCGAGCCTATAAAACGGGAGATTTGGTTCGCCTGCTTAGCAACGGCCGTATCGCCTATATGGGTCGTAACGATGGACAAGTAAAACTGCGAGGTTATCGTATTGAACTGGCCGAAATTGAACAGCAAATTGGGCTGCTATCGAGCGTACAAGAATGTGCGGTTCAGATAACCACAAGCGCGTCAGGGCAGCCACAGTTGCAGGCATTTGTGGTAACAACAACTGAGCCTCAAGTGCTTCAAGCCCAGCTAAAGGAAAGACTACCAAGTTATATGGTGCCAGAGCATTTTGTCATGCTCGCAAGGCTACCTTTGACACCGCATGGCAAGGTTGACCATCGTACCTTGGCAACGCTTGGTAAAACTCAACAGATTATCACGGTAACCGAGCAGAGCGCGGTCACACCACAGGCTAACAGCGTCGTTGCTCAGTTATTGGCGATTTATCGGCAGGTATTAAATACGCCATCTATGACCGCTGAAGACGACTATTTTGCGTTGGGCGGCGACTCTATTTTGAGTATTCAAATCGCCAGTAAAGCCAAAGCACTCAAGTTACCAGTTAGTGCTACCGACGTGTTTACCTACCCCAGTGTTTCGGCACTTGCAGCAAGACTTGCCCAGCAAGATATTCTGGTGCCGACGGACAGAGAAAGACTGCCATTGGTTGGTCAACTCGATAAATTACCAATTCAGTATTGGTTTTTTGCTCAGCAATTTGCCAAACCCAGTCATTGGGATCAGAGTGTGCTGGTGAGTGTAGATAAATCCGTTACACCAGCTCAGCTTATGGAGGTTGTAAAATATCTGCTTACCCAGCACGACGCGCTACGCTTGGTGGTTGCGGATGAAAACACCCTATTTGTACGTGATGGTATTGATATTCAAAAGGTATTTACGGCGCATACACTTGAGCGTGAGGTATGGCAAGCTGAGCTGAGTGAGTTCAGTGAACAAGTGCAGCAAGGTTTTGCGTTTACTAGCACGCCACTGTTTAAAGCAGTGCTATTTGTTACACCTAACAGTGAGGCCAATAATCGTTTGCTGTTTAGTGCACATCACTTGCTAGTGGATGGCGTCTCTTGGCGGGTGTTACTTGAAGATGTGAGCCAGTTACTACAGCAGCAGATAAACAATGTGCCGTTTGAACTTCCTGCCGCAAGCGCGAATTTGGCTGAACTTGCCGATTTTTATCGTGAACTTGCATCTAATGAGCGCGATTTGCGCAAATGGCAGAAGGTGGCTGCGCTGGCTGAAACCTCACACTTATTGAGCCTAAAAGATACAAGCGCGACTCCAACCATAGCCAAAGCTCGCCACACGTTATCAGCATCGCACACCCGTGCATTATTGGGATCTGCCAATACCAGTTATGGTACGACGGCGCAAGCATTGCTGCTCAGTGCACTTGCCTGGTGTGCGCAAAAGCGTGGTGCAGGCAGCGAAGTGATCATGCTAGAAGGGCATGGTCGCGAGTTACTGACGGAGGCACTGGACAGCAGCCGAACCATTGGCTGGTTAACGGCGCTCTATCCAATGCCGTTATTTAGTAATGGTAGCCGCTTGCATGATGTGATTTGTAGTATCAAGGCAAAGCTTGAAAGGAGCGCTAAAGTTGCCAGTAGTTATGGTGCTGCGCGGTATTTACACCCAGAGCCAAACGTTCGCTCATCGCTTGAGATTGATACCCGAGACTTACTGTTTTTCAACTATTTAGGCCAGCTAGATACAGTTATTGAGCAGCAAGGTTTGCTGGGAGATGCTAGTGAGTCGACAGGCACTTTGGTTGCAGAGTCAAATCTCAGTTACTTTGGAGCGCAGCTAACAGCGGCTGTTGTCGATGGTCAATTGGCGTTAACGCTGGAGTTTGACAGCCAGCGCTTAGCATCTGAAGCAGCAGAGCGACTAAGTAAAGAGATACTCGAAAGTCTAATTCAGGTCATCGAGCATTGCCAATCCCAGCCTCAACGTCATTACACAGTCAGTGACTTTGCACTTCTCAGCGGCATTTCTGAACGGCAGTTACAGCGCATACTTGGGCAATTTGACGAGGAAGTTGAGGATATTTACCCTCTAACTGGTTTGCAACAAGGCATGTGGTTCCACAGTCAAACGGCACGTGAGACGCACACTCAAAGCACGCTACCTTACGTCGAGCAAACCAGCTTATTGCTACAAGGTTGTGTGGATATTGAGGCGTTGAGTTACGCTTGGCAGCAATTGATTAAGCAGCACAGCATATTACGCTCGGCATTTATAGACGTTGCTGGCGAGCCGCTGCAAGTGGTCTGTAAACATGCCGAACTACCGCTGAATCTGGTGCACAGTGATGCTATTGCAGAAGAACAATCGTACATGGTGAATTCACAGGCCGCGGTGGAGCTTGCCGAGCCGCTTAGGCTTTCACAAGCGCCTTGTATGCGATTGAGGTTAATTGCTTTTGAGGATGGCAATGTTGGGGTGGTTTGGACTTATCATCATCTCATCATGGATGGCTGGTCATTACCGATATTATTTGCTGAATTAGTGGCATTTTATCAAGCTCGTTGCCAAGGTGAGTTACGCCCCATTGTGGTAGATAATTTCCGCGATCATATCGAATATTTGCATACACATGTTGAGTGTGATGAAGCGTTTTGGCGGGATTATTTGGGTGGTGTTAGCGCTCCCACATTACTCAGCGAAAAGATACTACATACTGAAAATAAAGCGGCAGGTGTTAAAGAGCTCAGTGTGACTTTACCGCAATCGCTGCAAGATGCCGTGACTCGCTTTACGAGCGAGCAAGGACTTACCGTCAATCAGTTTATCCAAGGGCTCTGGGCTTATTGGGTGGCAAGTTGCTGCAATGAACCGTATGCCTTATTTGGTCAAACCATCGCGGGCAGACCTACAGCGCTTAGTAGAATGGCGCAGCGCGTTGGCTTGTATATCAATACGCAAGCGGTCCATGTAACGATAGATCAAAATGCGCGTGTGAAAGATTACCTGCAAGCAGTGAAGTCGCAGCTTACGGCATTAACGCAGCACCCGCATACACCACTGACACAAGTTCATCAATGGTCGGGTATTGAAAACGACAGTCCATTGTTTGATTGCTTGTATGTTTTTGAAAATTATCCGCAAGATCCGTTACAAAATAGCGCTGCGCTGCCATTTATCGCAACAACCTTAAGTGAAGTTGACGAAACACACTATCCATTGACCTTTGTGGTCGGCGTAGGGGCGGGTTTATCGCTCACGTTGAGCTATCAGCAGCAATGCTTTGATGAAGTGTTTATCGAGCAAAGCCTTGCGGCGATGCAGCAGCTGATGTTAGCTGCGACACAACAGCCTGAGCAAACACTCGGAAAATTGTCTTGGCAGCCTCAACACGCGCAGTACAGCAAGGCATTGCCTCTGCCTACTTTTTCACTGACGCAAGCGGCGAAATATCAAACGCCAAATTTACCTATTCAGCATTTATTTGCTCAAGTTGCTGCTGAATTTCCTGAGCATATTGCTATTCGTGAATATAGTACCGCCTCTGGGGAGGCTCGCTGTTATCAATATTCACAGCTGGATAAAGACGCCAATCAGCTCGCCCATTACCTTGCATCACGATTAGAGCTAAGTACAGCCCCCGTTATTATTGGCCTGTGTCTAGAGGCGGATTACCAGCTTATTGTGGCTATGCTTGCGGTGCTTAAATTGGGTGCGGCTTATCTACCAATTGTACCAACACTACCCGAGTCTCGACGTCGTTTGCTGTTGCAAAATGCCAATGCAGCCATGCTGATTACTAAAACAGAATATTGGCAGGGTAGCTCGGAGCTGGTGGTGCCTCAAGTCGATTTAGATAGTATTCAGGGCGCTTTGGCCGAGCAGCCTAGTCGTTGCTTTACTGCGCCATGCCAGATTGACGACCTCTGTTATGTAATTTACACCTCGGGCACCACGGGCATGCCAAAAGGGGTGATGGTGGAGCATGCCAGTGTCGTTAATTATGTGCAGGCATTAGCCTCGCAATATGCGATTACACCCAGCGACAATTATCTGCAATTTGCTAGCATGAGCTTTGATGTGTTTGCCGAAGAAGTTTTTTGTACTTTACTTCGTGGTGCAACCTTGGTGATGGCACCGACAGACGACATATTGGATCCCAACAAGCTGGCACAATTAAGCCAAGATGCCGAGTTAACACTGATGAGTTTACCAACGGCGTATTGGCATCAACTTGCAGCAACTTCAGTCACCTTGCCAAGCTCGCTGAGGATCATCACCATAGGAGGCGAGCAAATGCAGATTGCCGCGCTCACCGAATGGCAGCAGCGCTACGGCGACCGTATTCGAATTATGAATGCCTATGGCCCGACCGAAGCGACTATTTCGGCAACGCTTAATGATGTCACGCACTTTAGCGGTGCACGCGTGCCAATCGGTCAGCCCGTCGAGGGTTTGTCTTTATATTTACTTGATGAACAGCTCCGAGCGGTGGCCACCGGTGTGGAAGGCGATTTATACATTGCGGGTATTGGCCTTGCCAGAGGTTACCTCAATGACGAAGAAAAGACGCAGCAGGCCTTTATTATTGAGCCAAATAGCGGCCAGCGACTTTATAAAACTGGCGATCGCGCTTGCTGCTTAGCCTCAAATGAATTGCTGTATCTAGGCCGTGGTGATGACCAAGTTAAAGTGCGCGGTTACCGCATCGAATTGGGTGAGATTGAACGGCAACTTCAGCTGCTAGACGAGGTTGCTGCTTGTGCTGTGGTGGTGCGTGAAGATAGCAGTAACAACGCGCAATTGGTGGCATTTGTGCAGCCAGCGCAGCATACGGAAGTGAGTGATGCAGCTCTGCGAGCGCAGTTACGCGCAGTACTACCCGCTTACATGGTCCCTGAGTTGTTCCAATCAATTAGCCAGCTTCCGCTGACAACGAACGGCAAAGTCGATCGCAAACAGCTCATTGCGCTGGCCGGATCATACACTTCGCCTCAATCCTTGCGGCAAGAGGCTAAGCAGGAAAGGCTCACACCACTACAAACTCAATTAGCGCAGCAGTTTTCCTGTCGTTTGCAAGTGGATGGCGTGTGCCTTGACGATAACTTCTTTAATTTAGGTGGTCATTCGCTATTAGCGATGCGTTTAGTGGGTGATATTAATCAGCACCTACAACTCAATTTGCCGCTGTCGGCACTGTTTGAGCATCCAACCGTGCGTGGGCTCAGTCAGTATGTTCAAGCATTGAGAGATGGTCTTAGCGAACGCGATGGCAAACCCCAATCGCTTGAAACCTTAGTGTGTTTGCAAGAGGGGGAGCTTGGTTTTACACCTGTGGTGTTGATTGCGGGTGCGGGAGGTTGGCTTATGGCATTTCATGCGTTAGTGAATGGGCTTGATAGCCGTATACCCGTTTATGGCTTGCAGCCAGAGGCGCTCGCCGAGGAACCGGAGACGCTAACTTCTATTGGCCGCACCGCAGAGTATTACTTGAATGTGTTAGCAGGCGCTGAACTTGGTGAACAAGTGCATTTGGTCGGACATTCTTTTGGTAGCTTTATTGCCTATCAACTTGCCACTTTACTTGAGCAACAAAGTCGAATTGGCTGCTCGGTAACTGTGATTGATACGCCTGTACCAAGCAGCCCAGCGCTTAACTTGGATGAAGCACAAATCGCACAAATGATGCTGGATAATCTAATAGCGTTTTTTCGCCTTAATGTCTCTGATGCTGAAATCAATGCCTATAAGCAAGGTGATGCTTCAGCACGCATTGCTTATCTCAATCGTTGGATACACCAAGCTGGATTTAATTTTAGTGATGCGCATCTACGCCACTTTCAGCAAGTTTTTAGTGCCCAACTGCGAGCAAACATTGAGATGCCGTCTATGCTTAGCGACACCCCAATCTGCGTTGTAAAAACACAGCAAACACAAGAATTTGAAGGCCGTCCTGTGAATAAAGACATGGGATGGAAACCATTTAGTCACTCTCTCTCTTGTTATGAAGTCAAAGGAGATCATTTGTCCTGCCTACAAGCCGAGCAAGTGGGGCTGTTGGTTAACATAATTGAGCGCAACTATGTGTTGCACTAGCAAAAGTACTTACTTTTAAGGATGGGAAAACAATGGATCACGCACTTTCTTTGGAATTGGATCCGACAACGATTGCAGCAGACTCTCGGATACATGACTTATCTGAGGTTAAACAAAGCGGCATGGCATGGGTGAAAAACCACGTTCAAGAGGTGAATAACTGGGTTGAGCGAGATGGTTTTGCGTTGCTTCGTGGCTTAAATATTGTGAGCACGAATCAGTTTAGCGCCATACTTGAGACCTTGTTTGGTGAGCGTTTAAGCCAGTATGTTTATCGCTCTTCACCACGAACGGCACTGAACAACAATATTTACACCACCACAGAATATCATGCCGATCAAGTGATCCTGCAGCATAACGAAAATGCTTACTCCAATGTTTGGCCGATGCGAATGGGCTTTTTTTGTGTGATCCCAGCAACTACGGGTGGGTGCACACCACTTGCCGACAGCCGTGAAGTATATCGTCGTATTCCCGGTGAATTAAGAGATAAGTTTGAGCGTTTAGGTGTGCAGTACGTGCGTAACTACGGTGATATTGACCTACCTTGGCAAGAGGTTTTTCAGACCGAGAGTAAAGCCGAGGTTGAGCAATATTGCCGACAAAATGAAATCGAATTTACTTGGCTTGATGATAAAAGGCTACAAACCAAGCAATGGCGTCCGGCGGTCATGCGCCATCCAAAAAGTGGTGAAAAGGTATGGTTTAATCAAGCTCACTTGTTCCACTGCTCGAGCCTAGATAATCAACTCAGTGCACAAATGCGTGACAGTATCGGCAGTGAATTTTTACCTCGTAACGCCTTTTTTGGTGATGGTAGCGAAATAAGTGACCAAGACATCAAGCTCATCAATCAGGTTTATCAAGACCTCAGTTTTGCTTACCCATGGCAAAGAAACGATATTTTGCTGCTGGATAATATGCTGTTTACTCATGGTAGAGAGGCCTACACAGGCACTCGTAAAGTACTAGTTGGCATGGCAAATATCGCGTCAGCATAACTAGTTGGTACTCATTCCGATGAAAGTCGGGCAACAACATTTGTTAGTGGTTACGTGGTTGGCAATGTAAGGAATTTGAACAATGAAATGGCTAATACAACTACGGCTAAGAATGATGATGCTATTTTGCATCACCTTAGCACTGGCTTCTTGTTTGCAGAAAAAGAGCGTCGCAGATAATCACACCATTATGCCGAATCAATTAGAGATGATAGCGACGGTGGTGAATGAATACTGCGATGCCAACCTATTCTTTGGCACGGTTTATATCACCTCGGTTGATAAGGTGGTGTACCAGTCCAACTGCGGACCACAGAACATGCAATATGATGTTGATAACAGTGTTAAGTCTAAGTATCGCATCGGTTCCAATACCAAAGCATTTTCGGCTGCTATTTTAATGAAGATGTTAGATGGTAAGGACTTGCGGCAGGAAACCATTGGCGCTCACTTGCCTTGGTACCCAGATAACCAATGTGCGGATGTTTCGCTGCATCATTTGCTTACCATGTCATCAGGGATCAATAACTACAGCGATAATGAAGCCGTATACGATAACTACGGTTGGCGGCCTTATTTATACAACTCGAGTCTAGATCTTAACGGTCCGGAAGATTTTAGTAATCGTTTTTGCACCTGTAGTGCTGAAGCGGGGCAAAATGGTACACCGTCATTTACGCCCGGCAGCAAGTATGAATACAGCAACTGTAACTACTATCTCATCGGTAATATCATCGAGCAGTTAGCGGCTGGCAAACAAGGCAATATTGGTCGTGAGTATTGGTTTGCCAATATCGTTCAAGAGCAAATTCTAAATCCGCTTAGCATGACGGACAGCGGCTCTTACAGTGCGATTGGTGTCTATTCAAATATGACCACAGGTTATATTTATAATCAAAACCAATACTTACCCCTTGCGAATGGCCGTCCACCAGCTACAGGAGGCCCTGCACCTTATGAAGATATTTTAGTGAATCCATATAGCAACCCTTTGGTACTGTATTCCGCTGGAGATTTATATTCCACAGTGGAGGACATGCATAAGTGGGATCAAGGCTTGTATGGCACTCAAATCTTAAATGATACCCAGAAACTAGCGGCCTTTGCTCCCTACTCTAACACTGGTAGCAGCGACGAGTGTGAATACTATGGCTATGGTTGGTTTGTGACTTATGTCGACCCAAACCAGTACGGCAAAGTGGCAAATTGCCCCGAAAACCCAGCCGATGCAAATCTCAGAATGTATGAAAAATTCTTACAGTACTCTGGTAGTTACCCCTATTCATGGGTGACCAGTTTCACCCGTTTACTGGAACGAGATCAAAGCATCATGGTGTTTAGCAACTATGTGAAAGAGGGGATTGAGTCAGATTGTATCGCCAAGGAGATCCGCAACATTATCTTCTATAGTGACAAACACCGTACCGAGCAATGCCAGCAAGATTTGAATCAGGCATAACGCGGTAGGGAAAAATACCGAGCTTTCGCGCTCGGTTAAACAAATTAATAGAACGCCTGCAGTAGGTGGCAACGTTTCGCTCAGTTGTATTTGTGACACTGTGCAGATCCTTGGTTGTTCTTAGGTTTACTTCTTCATCATGGATGAAGGCGGTAAAGCTCAGAGTTGAATAAGTGCAACTTGTTTGATTTTGGGTACTAGGGCAAGTGCCAACATGGTGCTTGATGAGTTCGACAACTGTTTAAATAAATCATAGAGGATGAATTATGGCAGTGACAAAAACAGCGAAGGATGACAAGGCGAGCGATGCTCCAGAACAACAGGAATCACAACTTGTTGCTGATGAAGACAGAGCAGCCGTTGCTCAGCTGATTGTCGACAAATACACAAAATGGTCGTTTGGCTCTGGGTTTATTCCCGTTCCTGCGGTTGATTTAGTGGCGTTGACAGGGATCCAAATGAAGATGATAGGCGAAGTAGCAAAAGTCTATGGTCAATCATATGGTGACAACAAGCTGCGTGGCACAGTAAGCGCGTTGATCGGCGGCTCTTTTCCACAAACCTTAGGGGGCGCGGGACTAAGCAGCTTTTTGAAGGCGGTTCCTGTACTTGGCACGTTAAGCGCAATCGCATTTATGCCAGTTGTGTCTGCGGCATCAACACACGCAGTAGGCGCAACTTTTGTTCGACACTTTGAAAATGGCGGCACGCTGATAGACCTGAATCTAGCAAGTATGAAAGGGGATATCGCAGACATCGCAGCTAAGTATCGTGCAAATAAAGGGAATGCGGACGCAACAGCTACAGCGGAAAAAGCCACAGTATAACCGATACTGGCTGACATAAACCGGCAGGCAACTGCTGGTTTATTCTTCGCACCGAATTTATCAACAACTTGGAGAAAATTATGCTTATCGCTTTATATTTAGTGTTATGCATTTTAACTGGTTATTGGGGACGAAACACCTTTGCAGGGCCCGTGGGCTTCTTTTTAATTTCGTTAATGTTTACGCCTATTGTTGGCTTGATCATTTTACTCGTTGGGCAAAAGCGCAAGCCCACAGAGGTGAATGACGAGGAATGAGAGCTTGCTGGTAAAACTGAACGATTTATAAATATAACTTAATGTTTTAATGCAGTATTTATTTAAATCCAACAGGCAGTTTTGATTTTTAGGGACTATGCTAAGTAGCATGCGCGGGCAGTAGCCCAATAACAATAAAAGATAATAACAATGGTATTGTACGAATTAATTCGCCGACATATTCAGATAAAGAAAAGGACCTTTATTGCACTGGGGTGCATTTCTGGTTTGGCCAATGCGTTGGTGCTTGCGCTGATCAACAACGTAGCAGCCAATATCTCTGATATTAATAAAGAAAATCATATTCTTTACTACTTGGTGCTATTTACACTGACGATTGCAATATATGGTTTCACTCAGCAAAGACTGATGACTAAAGCCGCGCAAATGGTGGAGCGTGCTATAGACAAATTGAGAGTCGATCTGTTTGAAAGCATTCGTCATACCGAGCTGTCAACGCTAGAGAAAATCGGCAAAGAGCGGATCTTTAATACCATCAGCAAAGAGCTACAGACCATATCTCAATCGGCGCAGCTGTTTGTGATCATTGGTCAATCCATCAGTTTGGTGTTTTTCACATCTCTCTATATTGCCTGGCACTCTTTTGTGGCGTTTATGGTTATCTCGACACTGATTTTGGTCGGCGCCAGTATTCATCGTTTACGTGCCAATGAAATCCAGCGCAACATGCGCATTTCTTTTGAAAGCGAAAACCAGCTTATTCAACGCTTGTCTGATTTGCTCGATGGCTTTAAAGAAGTAAAGCTCAGTGAGCCAAGAGCGGAAGATTTAGAACATGAATATCGTCGCGATTCGAATCGTGCAAGGCGTGCAAAAACCAAAACCCAAACCTTGTTTGCGACCGACTTTATTCTGTCGCAAATCACCTTTTTCGCAGCGACAGGCGCGATGGTGTTTATCGTCCCTATGCTCTCTGACGTGTATACCGATGTGGTCATTAAAGTTACCACCGCATCGCTATTTTTAATCGGCCCTATTACCAGTATTGTTGGTGGGATCCCCGTTTTCACCACCGCAACAGAGGCGGCGCAAAACGTCTTAGCATTGGAGCGCGATTTAAAAAATGTCCAAGATGAGCAAGAGGTTAAACGACCTGAACCAGCTGAAAGCCTAACCGCATTCAATGCCATCACCTTAGCGGGGGCGTTTTATCAACATCAGAAAAAATCGAGCGATCGTCCGTTTGCTGTGGGGCCGGTGGATATCACCTTTGAGCAAGGAAAAACCACTTTTATTACCGGTGGTAATGGTAGCGGTAAAACAACGTTTATCCGGATGTTGACTGGCCTTTATGAATTACAGAGCGGACAAATCCTTTTGAATGGTAAAGCGGTTACTGAAGACAATCGCCTTGCTTATCGAAGCTTATTCACAGCCGTTTTTGCGGATTTTCATTTGTTCCAGCAGCTCTATGGTATTCGTGATTTGAGTACTGAAGAAATCGATGAATGGTTGGACTTTTTAGAGATGCGCGCCAAAGTGGCTATTCAAAATGGGGCGTTTAGCACCATAGATTTATCATCAGGCCAGCGTAAGCGCTTAGCACTTTTGAGTACCATTTTAGAAAATCGTCCCATTTACATCTTTGATGAGTGGGCGGCAGATCAAGATCCTATCTTTAGGCGAAAATTCTATGAACAAGTGCTACCTCGTTTAAAAGCGCGTGGTAATACCATTATTGCCATCACTCATGACGATGCCTATTTCCATTTGGCCGATGTGCACTTAAAAATGGAGGAAGGTCAGTTGTTAGCACACCACGACAGTGAAAGTAATGGAGTACCATCATGAACATTAATATTTCAGGGGATTTTGCATTACTCGTCGCCGGCGGCTTAATACTGGCACTGATCCTATCTAATTTGCTCATGCGGGTGTTAAAGCGTTACAAGCCCAAGTGGCATAAGCGTATTTTGTCTTGGCGTTTTCGTGCTGGTGTGACGTTGCTTATTTTATTATTTATCGCCGTTGCATTGGTCAAAGTCATTTTTATCAAGGTTGATTCGGGACAAGTTGGGGTACTGTGGAAGCGCCTTGGCGGTGGTACGTTCGTAGAGCACCCATTTTATGAGGGCACGGTACTAGTTTACCCTTGGGACACATTGACGATTTATTCGAGTCGATTCCAAACCGCGACCACAGAGATCCACGCCATTACTTCCGAGGGGCTTAGGATCAAAATGGAAATAACAGTGAGGTACCGTCCTGTTGTGGAGCATATTCCTTACTTACATAAGTTAGTCGGGACTGACTATCTTGATGAAATTGTGCTCCCTGAAGTTGCATCAGCGGTTCGCATGATCGTTTCTGATTATACTGCTGAAGAGGTCTATGCTCATCAGCGCTTAAAGATCCAAGATCAGCTATTAAGCACTGTGTTGAGAGAAGTTCAGCTACAAGAAAAGTCGATACTCAAACAAGAAAAAAGCGAAATGCAAGGGCATAATTTGGTGAATTTAGACGATATGCTTATTCGTCAGGTTGATATTCCTGAAGGCGTGCATAGTGCGATTGTTGCGAAGGTGAATCAAATGCACTTATACCAAGAATATAAAATGCGTTTAGATGTTGCTGAAAAAGAGGCTGAGCGAAAGAAAGTGGAGGCTCAGGGGATAGCCGATTTTCAAGAAACGGTGAGTGGCGGGATCTCTGAAACCTACCTAAGATGGCGCGGCATAGAAGCAACCATAGAGTTGGCGAAATCTAATAACGCAAAAGTGGTGGTAATAGGCAGTGGTAAAGATGGCCTACCGCTGATTTTAAATACAGAGGGAGGCGCACCGACTCTACCTGCCTCGGGCAATCTAAATACTACGGATCCACAAAGTCAAGAGCCGCAAACGCCGAATGCCAGCAAAAAACCTCAATAGCGGCAACTAGGTTTACACAGCTTGCTTACCACTCATCAGTTGTGAGCAAGCTGCTGCGCTACTCTGGCAGTGCGTGGTTTTACTCTGTGCGCTATTTTCGATCAAACTCAATAAACCCTTCATTGAGCATATTCTTATGGCGGTGATGTAGGCATCGGTAATAGCCACTCATCGAATTATTAGTGACTTTAGATAAAGTTAGCTTGGCCGCTCCAAGACAAAGCCCTGCCAGTGCTTCTACCTCGATATCAATAAAGTTATCATCGTGTTGCAGATGCCCAGTGTTAAATTCAGAGTGTTTAATCGGTGTGATTGAGCGCAGTAAGTAGCTTTCCAATTCAGCATGACCATCCTCACGAATATAAAGGTTGACCAAGTAATTATTCGTCACTGAAAGGTTTTCATTTTTAGTATAACCAATCCAGTCCCCTGCAAACCCAGATTGTCCGGTGAGAGGTTGTCGTTTACGTACATTGTTGACATAGGTATCGAGTACGGCAAGGTCTTCCACTCGGTGGAGCTTATAGCTCTGAACTTTGGGGGCGTCGCTGTAACCTGTGGGATCTAATTCAGTAACGTGTAGCTCATCCCATATGGGGTCTAAAAAGGTGCTGAGACTTCTTGAATTATTCTGTTCGCCTGCCATGGTGATATGACAAAAGTACTTGTCACACTTTATGTCCTTATCAGTAAACTTATAGTAAACACCATTACTTAGCGCCGATGAAATTGATGCATGAATAAAACCGTGGGACCCCTGTTTACTTATTCTCAGCGCAGTGATCTCTTTGTTTATATCATTACTTAAACCAACCCAAATACCGACTGGTAACTGATGGTCTTGGGCTTCTTCAATAGTCTTGTCGTCAGCCAAAGAGACGCAAGCGGTTAAGGCTAAAATAAAGTAAATGAGTCGACAAAGCATATTTGTTGTTTTTATAGGAACTTTATTCAGTAAGAATATAGAAATTAGCCGCTCAGTGCTATCAATTTAAGATGGGGAGGATGATACGCAACGCTGCATATCACCCTGCTGTTATTAGAACAATTCGGAAGAAAGCTCACGAGATTGCGAGTTTTGATTTATATGCCAAGTTTCGACAAGACGAGTCGTACCGCCCGAGTTTTTACAAATTAGTTCTGTTACCAGCACTTTATAAAAACCACTGTATTTAGCCTCGCCCGCAACATTCAAGATATCACTATAAAACCCACCTTGATGTCTTTTATTGAAAAATTCGGGGTTACCACTGACATAGTTGGTTTTACGGCACTGGCCTTGATGCGAGTTGTTATTAATATTAATCAAGCCAGTATATTGAACATCTGCAAAATATCCTGGGCCATTGCTCGGTGTTTGCCAGTCAGCCACCGTGATTTCACTTTGCCATACAACGGCGGGAGCCTTGGGTATCTTGTGATATACAATTGCTTCTTCACCTGAGGGTAAGGTGCAGCTGAGTTTAACCGACTTTTCTGTCAGCTTATGTTCTGCAGGCAGTGGACCAGAAATAAAAGGCGCGTTGAATGTGAGAGGAGCAATCAAATCGCCAGTTTGTGTATTAACCACTTCAAATTGATGGCACTCATCCACCGCTAAGCCGCCTGTGAGCGCATTAAAGTACTCAGTTGTGCCTGCACGAGCTGAGATAAACTCAACAGGTGCGCCCTGATACTGGGAATGATCTCCCGCACCATCCTGATCATAAAATACCTGAGTAGCCAAAGCGGAAGTGGAACTACAAGCCAATACCATCGCAAGTAGTCGAGTGTTGAATATAACCATAGTTTTTCCTTTACAGTTTTGTTTGTTTTTCATTCAGTTCCAATATAAGGTAAGTGTAATTTAATGCAACTTTTTGATTTTTCTGGTTTTAGCAACTATCTAATTACTGCAACTACTATCAGGATTGGTATGTGAAGTGAATATAAATGCTTAGAGTTTTGCCAACGTTAGATGAATGGAGTTCAAGTGGGTCGAGGTTCTAGTTATTAGAGAGGAAGTGGACAGCATGTTGATATGGGAAAATCATTTCTATTCGCCAACATTAGGTAAAAAGCTTTATGCGCTTATGACTTTTCCAGTTGTAAGTTATGGGACGTGGAAGAATCTACTATTTTCTAGCCTCATTTTGGTGTTCTTGAAATGCCGGATATTGTTGCTGGCTAATCATAATTTACCGTTTTAAATTGCAGAGTAAGCGTTCGCTTTTTTGCAAAAACTATTTTTGATTTGCAGAATGTAGAGCTGCCAACGCCTATTTTTTGAACTTTTCACATGGCACTATCAACAATTCAGTAGGAAAATACCTTTGCCAATAGCCCGGTTTAAAAATAAACAGGGCTATTGATAGTATTAATTTTCTTTATTCTGCTCTACCTTCTCTAATGCATTAAGTAAGGTTTCGAATTCGTTTTGCATCTTGTCGATATTTACATCTAAGACGCTGTACCAAGTATAACCTAAATCATCAGTTGCCTTTATTTGCCCCCGCTCACACATAACATATAATGTTTTGTCATAGCTGATTTTTGGCAGAGTTTGAGTGCAACTTTTGCTTGCTTTACCTTTTGCTATCCATTGTTTAGGATTATCGCTACTTGCATACATGACTCTCAGTTCGGACTTAGCGTTTTTATGTTCCTTGTAGTAAGCAATGTTTATCAATGAATGGTCTTTTCTCACCACCGGCAAGCTCAGTTCTACATTATCATTACCGAACAGGTTGTTAGCATTTTTCTTCACTACTACCCATTCAGATTCAGGTGTTAGCTTATAGACAGTATCACCTACACCGTCCCATTGACTTACCTCGATTGCGAGCAATTCGCTACCAGGAAGTTGTATCAACTCCTTTAATTCGAGTGCTTTTTCCATACTCCATGTATTAGTTGCTTGTTGATATACATGTAATTTATTGTCGTTTAGGATGTTTAATTGGTTATTACTATTAAAGAATGGAAATATACCACCATTTTGTACCAACCAATCATTGCTATTCTTTCTTTTGTATTGACCAATTTGATTCCACTTATCTTTAATATCAAAGAATTGGTAAACAGTATATTGCTTTGCTGATGCGGTTAACGCAAATGATTGGTTCCCATTATTTGCCATCCATACAATTGCCTGATCAGTTTCAACAGGTTTGATCTGGCGCCAATTTTTTAAGTTACTATCTGAGTAATAAAGCTCGCCTTTTTCACCTGCCAAAGCGATCCCTTGGTTCAATTCAATGGCGCTAAGCAATTGAATATTGGTTGGTAGATTTACAGCATCCCATGTACCCTTGTGATTTAGAATTCTGGCCTGTCCAAACCTTGAAGTGATGATAGCTTTACCAAATTTATTTAAGGCAAAATGACTACTAGGGAAGGCATTTTCGCGGACAAGTTGTGCAAGGGAGGAGCGCAAGGAGTCAAACTCGTCATTTTGCCATTGTAATTCTTTGTTCGCGTGTAATTGTTGGGAGGCTACTGGGTAATGATGTTTGATAAAATCACTCATATTGATAGCTTGATCTAATCGAGTAACGAATGCTTTATTGCTAGAAGTTGAATCCCAGAAGGACTTTTCTTTTATGCTTTTTAACGGTTGAAAAGCGATAGAGCCAAGGTTGGTGGTAGTATTTTGTTTTATCTCGAATTTACCTGCTAAATAATTTACAGGCATTGAAATCCAAGACATGATTTCACCATTACTAAAGAAGCTATAAAGTGAAGCAACAACATACTCTCCTTCAGGCAATGATCCAACGAATACTTGACTTTCTATGAGCCCTCGGGAGTGAGGTGTTAAAGTGTAAACGTCCGGATCCCACTCTACTTTACTTTCATCAAACGCTTTGTTTTTTTGTACGGCTTTTGCTTTTGCCTCTTCGATAGCGGCCTGTTTTAATGCATCACGATTGTCTAGCCTAAGCACTATGAGCTCGGACCAACCTTTGTGTAAAGGAGCTAGTCTATCTACATTGTTAATTACTTCAACAGACACCATGCCATGTTGCTGAGGTAGAGGGGCGTTACTATTCAGGTTTGCCGTTTTAAGTTCATAAGTGGCGCATCCAGATAGGTATAGTAGAGTTATTGAGAGTAAGATTAGGCGAAACATATAGATCCTTACATTTAC
>NZ_JAKEVK010000010.1:0-52767 GCF_022398435.1 Pseudoalteromonas sp. Isolate6
CTTTATTATGGTTACTTCTCTATTAGTCAATAAAGATTGGTTAGGTATTAAATGGGCTATAAGTAAGGTGAGAGCTAGGGTAGCTTGAAAATTTAGTCGGTTTAAACAGTGATTTTTACTTACTTATCAGTATTTTGTGCTCGTTTTTCTGTTTTTTGTGCTTGCAGGTTATATACTATCGGAATGTATATAACCGATTGGTTTTTAATTGTCGTTTTGCTTATTCCTAAGGATTTCCTTGGATTATACGCCATAATAATAGAGCGGCGATGGCCGCTCGTTAAAATTGATATTCCACGCTCAACGTGAGTGCTGCGTGGCTTTCGTCTTCTTCCTGAGACTTATCTTGCCATGCTTTTACGCCAATTTTAGCAAGCGCGCCAAATACACCTTGTTGGTAACCAAGCTCGAGCTGGTTTCGTTCAACGTCTAATGTGTCAAATTCAACTCGTTTCAGTTTGGCAAAAGCACCAACGCCACCTGTGCTGAAGTAATCTAACGCGAAAGTGAGGTTTTTAGCGTCCAACCCCGAGCTTGCTCCAAGCCAGAGATCGCGCTCGCTGTAGTTCGCTGAATCCACTGTATTGTCTTTTGGGCAAAGCGCGAGCTTTAGCTCGTCTTTACAATCAATGCTTGTATCTGAATATTCAATAAAGCTCTTGAGACGATAGTCTTTACCACCCCAGTAGCTTTCAATACCTAGGGTGTACATCGGATTGCTTGGTAATGCACCACTGTCATTATTACCTGCAAACTCACCGTATAAAGCGAGCGGTTGATTAGCTATCCGAGTGGAGTATTTGAAGTCAACGCTGGTGAGGCGTTGCGTTTGCTTTTCGCTTTCAAGATTTTGTTGTTGATAAACAAAGTCACTGGATGTTGTACTAAAGCCAAGTTCTAAACCTTGAATCGGAAAAGCGGCCGCTCTAAACCCCCAAAAATCGCCATCCTTTTTATTGGCTATATTCGGGCGTTGCTTTGCCATAATGGCTGTTACTTGCCAAGGACCAACGAAAGAGAAAAAGCTCGGTCCAATATAGTTGTTATTGGCACGACTTAAACGAATCGCCTTCATGGGGGCTGCGTTGTTTGAAAGCATCAGCGCATTTTCGTTGCTCGGTCCCCACCAGTAACTCAGTCGCTCAGCGCTGAGAGACCAATTACCAAACAACACTGCAAGGTGACTGCCGTGGTGATTAACGTATTTTCCATCTTGGCTTTCATCTGCGTAGTTAACTGCAACTTTAGCGCTAACAGCACTACCTGTAATAACGCCATAAGTACGCAGGCCTGAACGTTCATTTTGACGATCACCAAAGCCTGTGGAGCGCTCTTCAGCACCATTAAAATGTGCTTTTACGCTACTATATCTTTCTCTTTTTGCTTGTTTTAGCGCATGGCGTAAATGTGCCAATGCAAAACTTGCGGTTTCAGAGAGGTTTCTGTCATCAATAGCGGCAAGGTCATTAACAATACCGCTCCACAACAGGGGATACTGATTAACTGGGCGATTTATCACACCTTCTGCAACCAGTAAATCTATGCTGTGCTTAAGCTCACTTTGCGACACCTCTATCCAAGGTGATGCATGCGCATAAGTACCAACCAATACGGCTAGGGATAATAGGCACTTTTTCATCCGTGTAGTTTTTCCTCTAAAGCTTGGGCAACCAGTGGGTGAACAAATTCACTGACATTACCTTTATGAAGTGCAACTTCTTTTACTAAAGTTGATGAGATAAATGAATTCTTTTCAGATGGCGTTAAAAATACGCTTTCCAAATCGGGATGTAAACGGCGATTCATATTGGCCAGCTGGAACTCATAGTCAAAATCAGACACAGCTCGAATGCCGCGGATCAGCACGTTGGCTTTTTGCTCTTTCGCTAAATCAACTAACAATCCTGAAAACCCAATCACCTTTACATTTTTATGTGACTTTAAAATTTCTTCAGCCAAAGCAACACGTTGCTCTAGTGAGAAACAAGGCTGTTTATTTGGGTTGTGGGCAATTGCCAAGATCACGGTATCAAACATTTTTGCTGCACGTTTGATTAAGTCTTCATGTCCATTAGTAAGGGGATCAAATGTGCCAGGGTAGAGGGCGATGACTTTCATAAGCGTAACTATGTTGAATTTTTTTGTATGGTAACAAGGTTTTTTTGAAAAAACACTGGTCAGCTTTGTCGGATCTAAGCTTATCTAGAGTTAAAATTAGTGCTATTTTTTCATATGGAGCGCGAAATAACCTAGCAACCCTAGCAATAGCGCGACCACATTATCAACAAAGATAGAGAATCGTAATGAATACCAAGGAAAAAATAATACGTACCAGCATCGCGTTATTTAATTTGCATGGAGAGCGCGCGATTACGACAAACCATATAGCGTCCAGTTTGGGGATTAGCCCTGGCAATTTGTACTATCATTTTAAAAATAAAGAAGACATCATTCGGCAAATATTCGCGCTTTATAGTGAGCATTTAAATACACACTTTAAGCCACTGGAGCAGCATAACGAACCGCTTGAGCAGCTAACTCAATATTTAGACTCCTTGTTCGACCTGATGTGGCGTTATCACTTTTTCTACGACAACCTGACAGACATCTTGGCTCGTGATGATGAATTGAAGAAAAACTACATTGCTTTTCAGTCACGCTTACTCGAGCAAGTAAAAGCTGTAGTAATTGGCCTAAGAGATACGGGCGTGATCACCATAGATGATGACGATGCAAAGGAGCTCGCCCATATGTTGAAGATGACCGTTAGCTTTTGGACTCCCTATGTTAAAGCCAGAAGAATGACGGGCGTACTTGAGCAGCAGGATATATACAATGGCATTGTTAAAGTACTGATGATTTTTAAACCTTACGCGACGCCTATGAGCGCACCAAAGATGGCACAACTTCAGCAGCATTATCAAGCACTAGCAGAGGCGAGCTTACCGAGTATTGCTTAGCCTTAAATAATTAAGCGAGCCTTTTACCTTGGCGAACACGGGCAAAAGGCTTTGTAGAGCATAAAGGGAAAAGGTTTGTTTATTTCCTAATCGGCTCTGAGTTTGATATACTCGCGCGCCCGAACTGTCCTCGGTCAGTGTGCGCCACGATAAAGTCCGCTTAGGTCAAATCAGTGCGTCATCGCAACCGATAATCGATCTGTAGTAGAGTGACTTTTATGCTTAAATTTATCGTCAAATTACATCCCGAAATTGCTATTAAGAGCAAATCTGTCCGTAAGCGTTTTACCAAAGTATTAGAGAAAAACATCAAAATGCTGTTGGTTCGCGTTGACGAAAACGTAAAAGTTAAAAATAACTGGGACAATATCTCAGTGACGAGCGAGTTAAGTGACGAGAAAACCCGTCTTGGTCTGATCGACCATCTTAAACGCACGCCAGGTATTGTGCAGTTTATTGAGGTGCAAGAAACACAGTTCGATACGCTTGATGATATCTACCAACAAACGATTGCTTTGGTTGAGCCATTGATCAAGGGCAAAACGTTTTGCGTGCGTGTAAAGCGCCAAGGTAAGCATGAGTTTACTTCAAGCGATGTGGAGCGTTATGTTGGTGGCGGTTTAAACCAAAATGTAGAGGGTGCCAGCGTAAGACTGAAAAAACCTGATGTGACAGTTAAAATCGAAGTCAAAGACAATAAAGCGTATATCGTTCGTCACCAGCACTTTGGTCTAGGTGGCTTCCCATTACCAACTCAAGAAGATGTGCTGTCTTTGGTTTCTGGCGGGTTCGACTCGGGTGTTGCAACTTATCAAATGATGAGAAAAGGCGCGCGTACGCACTTTTTGTTCTTTAACTTAGGTGGTGCAGCCCACGAAATTGGCGTTAAGCAAGTGAGCCACTACTTGTGGAAACAATTTAGCTCTACTCACAAAGTTAAATTTATCACGATTGACTTTGAGCCAGTTGTTGCAGAAATTCTTGAGAATATCGAAAGCGGACAAATGGGCGTGGTACTAAAGCGCATGATGATGCGTGCAGGTGCTGTGGTCGCCGAGCGTTTAGGGATCCCTGCACTGGTAACTGGTGAAAGTATTGGTCAGGTATCAAGCCAAACCTTGGCTAACCTTAACGTGATCGACCGTGTTACAGAGATGCTGATATTACGACCGCTTATTCAACACGATAAAGAAGAAATCATTCGTATTGCCAGAGCGATTGGCACCAACGAAATGGCAGAAGCAATGCCTGAATATTGTGGTGTGATCTCTCAAAAACCAACGGTAAAAGCACAGCTTCACAAGATATTAGCTGAAGAAGAAAAGTTTGACTTTGATGTGTTGAATACAGTTGTGGCTAACGCGACGGTTAAAGATATTCGTGACATCGAAGCTGAAGCAAAAGAAGAAGTGAAAGAAGCGGAATCGGTAAGTGAATTACCAGACAACGCGGTGGTACTAGATATTCGTTCTCCAGAAGAGGAAGATGCCAACCCTCTTGAACTAGATGGTGCACAAGTGATCCACTTACCTTTCTTTAGATTAGCTACTAAGTTTGGCGATTTACCACAGGACAAAGAATACTACTTGTACTGTTCGAAAGGCGTAATGAGCCAGTTACAAGCGCTTATTCTGCATGAAAATGGCTATGCTAACGTCAAGGTGTACCGTCCTTAAAAAAGCGTGCTAACAAGCGTTGGGTGAGGCTTTAGGATTTACCCAACGTACATTTTGTGGGGAGGTAAGAGGTTGTTTGTTTATCCCCGTTTATTTACTAGGTATTTTGTAGCTGCCCTCCACAGTTAGTATCAAAGTGCATCCATGTGTTCCTCATTCATTCTTTTGAAACGACGCGATCGAGCGAGCCAAGAAAACGTCGCCCCGACATCATACTGAATCCTAAAACAAAAAAACTGATAGGAAAGCAACCGGCATCCCGCCAACACATTGCATATAGGCTTATGCTTCTTGGGTGTGATGAAAGGGGAATTATACCAGTTGTATTAAGTAAATGATCTATCTTGAAGCGGGGAAATAGCTTTAGTAGCACCGCTCTCGCGTCCTGCTACCGCTAAGGTACCTATATCCATATAGGCAAGGCAAAAATTTTGCTATTTAGTTGTTCTAAATGAGAAATTTTTAACGAAGCTAATATGCTATTTCACCCTTCAAATTGATTAGAGAATTAATTCAATTGGTATTAGCTGCTTGTGAGATTTTCTACGGCTTTAGCAGTTAAACTGCTTGCAGGTATTGCAAAAACGCTCAACGAGCTATATCCCTAATTCGCTGGGTAAATAGTTTTGTGGAAGGTGGTTTACCTGCCGAGAAGTTAAGCCTATTGTCGCGCTAGCTGCCAGTGCTTATTCACTTCCTCAAGTAATTGTTGATTAAACGGCACATTGATATTTTGCTTCGCTGCTAGCTCGCAAATATACCCGCACATGGCGTCAATTTCTGTGCGCCGATTATTCGCGAGATCTTGATTCATTGAAGAACGATTGTTAGCGGTTTGTGCCATCACGGTGTAAGCAAGCGAGACTAGCTCGCTAAGCGCTAAGGTTACGCCTGTACCTGCGGCCACAAGCTGTACTTCATTCATTAAATTAAGGATTTGGGTTGCGTATTTGGGCTGTTTTAGCTGACCATTTGTGACTTGTTCCAATGCACTTAGCGGGTTAATGGCAATATTAACCGCCAGTTTTTTCCAAAGTGTTGGCATGATGTCAAACGTGGTTTGGGCATTTTCAAATGTGCTAAACAGTTGCGAGAATACACTCTGGTAATGGCATTCGGCTGGTAAATTTAACGGCCCAAACCAAGTTGCGCCTTGCCCCGTATGGTGTACAGTGTCTGCGACTTTATAGCCTGCAATGGATGTGCTTAAGAAGTAGGCGGATTGTGTCGCGTCAAGCGCTGCTAACTCACAAGACCAATCTACCATACCATTATGACTAAGTATTAGCGTTGCATTTTTTGAAAGTGCAGGGCGAAGCGCTCGGAGTGCTTCGATGACCTGATATGCTTTAACGGGAATGATTAGCGTATCTATACTGCTGACTGGGAGTTCTGCAAGTGTTTTGGTGCTGCAAGGGATGGTGTGTTGAGTACTTGCTGTTTGATAGCGATAAGTCGCCGCGCGTTTGTTTCGAGTGATAAGCGTAATTTGATGAGATTGACTAAGGTGCTGGGCGAGCAGTAAGCCTATCGCCCCTTCACCTAAAATATGTATGTTAGCCATGTTTTCTGCTGCGCCAACTTGTCCAAATATAAAATAGAACAAAATAACTGACTGCACCGGCTACATCAGCCAAAAAATCAGCGGTAGATGCTTGACGGTAAGGCAGTGTATGCTGCATCCACTCAATTCCTGCTCCATATAAAGAAAGCAGAACTAAATGAAACCATACTTTGAACCTAAAAGCATGATGAGAAATAAATGCTAGCACAAAAAACACGCCAAAATGTGCCACTTTATCGATATTTGGCAACAATTTTGGAGACAAGCTAATTTCCTTTGCGAATAGCACTGTACATATAATCAAAGAGATAATCAAAAGAGCTTTATAAACGCGCCGTGTCACAATACATCCTACTTCTGTATGACTAAGCGAGCAGTATAACATCGAAAACTGTCCATTGGGTGAACATCCTAATACGCTGTTTAAAAACTTAAAGTAACTCAAATTAAGCATAAACTGCTATAATCGAGCCAAAATGACTTTAGGAGAGAAGCATGCCTTCATTTGATATTGTATCTGAAATTGATATGACAGAAGCAAAAAATACCGTAGACAACGCGGTTCGCGAGCTTGACACGCGTTTTGATTTTCGTGGCGTAGATGCGTCAATCGAGCTAAACGGTGAAATGATCAACCTTAAAGCGGAAGCAGAACAACAAGTTATGCAATTGTTCGATATGCTAGTGGGTAAAGCGGCGAAGCGCGGCCTTGATGTGGCAAGCTTCGAGTTAAAAGATATTGAGCGCTCTGGCAAATACGTATCGCGTAAGGTGGCGTTAAAGCAAGGCATCGACAAAGAGATGGCGAAAAAACTGGTTAAGCTTATTAAAGACTCAAAAGTTAAAGTTCAAGCGTCAATTCAAGGCGATACGGTGCGTGTAACGGGTAAAAAGCGTGACGATCTGCAAGAAACGATGCAACTTGTTCGCACCGGTGAGCTTGGTCAGCCATTTCAATTCAAAAACTTCCGCGACTAATTACGCCTTACTTCATTCCAAAAGTGCATAGATTGCACTTTTGGATTTCTAGACGTCCATTGACAATCATTCCGAAACCCAAGACAATAGCCTCGCATTTTCAAGGTGCTGTACACAACCTAGTGTGGTTGCTAAGTGTATAGATAATCGGGAAACTGGTGCGAACACAAGGGAACATCTAATTACGTTAATCAATGATAAATTGAGTAAGACCGCTTATTACACGTGATTAGCTTGGATCGGTTCTATGCCAGCGCTGCCCCCGCAACGGTAGAGTGAACTGCCAATCTGCAGATTTACTGAGCCCGGAGACCGGCCTTGAAACAGTCACTTTGTGTTCTTGTACGGTGGGTACAAGTTAGGGGAAACCATGTTAAATAAAACTGCTCTAAGCGCGGCGATAGCGACGGCGCTCTCTTTTTCAGCATTTGCTGATCAAAATATTGAACATATCACTGTTACTGCCAATAAATTTGAACAATCTCTAGAAAGCGCATTGTCCGCGATTACGGTTATAGATCGTGCTGAAATTGAAAAAAGCAATGTTCAAGATGTCGTATCGTTACTCGATAATGTCGCTGGTATTCAAGCGGTTAGAAACGGTGGCTTTGGCCAAAGCGTGAGTTTATTCCTACGTGGTAATGACGCTAAGCATACGCTAGTGTTAATCGATGGGGTTCGAGTGACGGATGCAAACTCCGGTGACAATTCGCTTACTAACTTACCACTTAATAGCATCGAAAGGATTGAGATCATTCGTGGTGCCAAAGCTGCGATTTATGGTTCAGATGCCATTGCTGGCGTGATTAATATTATTAGTCGTGAAGGGAATAATAATACTATCGCGCTTACGACTGGGAGTAACAATTACTCCAAGACCGAGGCGACGGTAAATTACAAAAAAGACAAGTTTAGTATTGCCGCTAATGCGGGTTACACTCATACCGATGGCTATGATGTGATTGAGAAAGACCCTGAAGCTGCAATCACAAAAAACCATGACCGTGATGGATATTATAACGGTAATGCCGGTTTAAATGTGCAGTATGGTGATGAAGAAAGTGGCATTTTTAGCTTACGTTCACAGTACAGTGAAGGAGAGGGGGAGTATGACTCTTTTGGTAGTGATGCTTACCGTTTCCATAACTACACCAATAAGTTGGCGTGGAAAAGACGTACTGATAAGTTTAGCCAAAGTGCGTCATACAGCTTAGGTAAGGAACAAAACGTTCAAATCGGTAATAGTGCTGACGATAATGCTTATGTCACCAAACGCAGCCAATTTGAATATCAGTCGCAATATAGTTTAACTGAAGCTTTGATCTTCACAGGTAACTTTACCTTTCTAAATGAAGATGTTGGTGATTCTACCGCCTCTTTTTCAGAGCCTGAGCGTGATAACTTATCTTTAGCACTCGGTGGGTTTTACAACGATGAAAATTGGCTGGCAGAGGTTGTACTGAGAACGGATGATTATGATTTTCATGGTCGTGCAAACACCTACACGGTTGCTGTAGGCAAGCAAATCATGGATGGCCTGAGTGTTAAGTTGAATCATGGTACAGCCTTTAGAGCACCTTCTTTGTCACAGGCGTTTGTGATTGATAGTCCTTACTATCTGCCTAACCCCAATATTAAGCCGGAAGAAGCCACTAATAACGAAATTATTGTCACATGGAGCGGCGAGAACTTCCGTGTGGAAGCTGCGGTATACGATAACCGTATAACCGATAAAATCGTTTATCAGCAAAATGATAAATGGAAATACATCCCTTACAATATTCAGCGCGCTGACTTTGAAGGTGCTGATCTTTCTGTTGAAATTGAAGACAACTTTGGTATCGAGCATACGGTAAATGCGAGCTATGTGAGTGCTAAAGACGCTGATACCGATAAGCAATTACAGCGCAGAGCGAGACGAACCTTAACTTACTCAGTCAGTAAAGAATGGGAAAATGTCGACGCAACACTGACCTTAGTCCATAGAGGTAATCGCGATGATAACGTATGGGGAGCTGAAGGTGCATATACAGTGACTTTGCCGTCATATACGCTGTTTAACTTAGCTGCTAACTATACGTTTTTCGACGGATTCAAGTTAAATGGCCGGATTGAAAACTTAACCGATAAGCGTTATTTCAATGCCACAGCGGGCGAAGCAAAAGATGGCTCTTTACTGGGCTACAAGCCACTAGGTAGACAAGCCTACGTTGGTGTGAGCTACAGCTTCTAATGCGTTAACTGCTTTTCAATACCCAGAGTGATCCATCATGAGTAATGGATCACTTTTCTTATTTATCATTTAGTTGCATTACATTTTTAACTGGCGTTCTGCCTTATGTGCGGTTGATAATAGATTTGATTTGTATTATTACTGCCTTAAACCGACCTCGAGTTATATTAACAACGAAAATATCACCATTAAAGGTAAGTATGATGTGCGTATCCAGCAGCTTGAGTTAGATCCTTTAATTTCTAGCTTTAAGCCTGTGGTGACGACAAAAGTGAGTTGCCGTGGATCTTCGATTTAATAGATACCTTAAGACCTAGTAATTTTGCTATACCTATGTTGCCGTAAGTCATAAGCCGAACGCAATCTATTGCGTTCGGCACACAAGTTTAGTGCTTTAAATTTGCTGCAAAATGGCTTTCAAACTTTGCAATTTTAGGGGCGATCATCACACTACAATAACCTTGATTTGGGTTTTCAGTGTAATAATCTTGGTGATAGTGCTCGGCAGGATAAAATTCAGGCGCCGGGCTAACCTCAGTCACTATTTTTTCACTCAACTGGCTTTGAAGCTGCGCAATACAATCTTGAGTTTGTTGCTGTTGCTGCTGGTCATGATAAAACACCACACTGCGGTACTGAGTACCAATGTCGTTGCCTTGGCGATTCAACTGCGTTGGATCATGCAGGGTAAAAAACATATTAAGCAAAGTATCAAAGCTGACAATATCGGCATCAAATTGCAGTTGGACTACCTCAGCATGGCCACTGTCTCCCCGACATATCATTTGATAGGTGGGATTATCTGTGTGGCCACCTGCGTAACCTGACTGCACTGACTCAACACCATTGACGCGGCGAAATGCCGCATCAATACACCAAAAACAGCCACCACCAAAAGTTGCGGTTTGTAAATTTGCCATTATACCTCCTGCTCAGGATGTTGTTGCGACTGCTCCTCAAGACGTTTTGTCGTCTCTTCTGGAGATTGCGTCTTCTTAGCTAGTAAAGTATAGGCGGTTGGGATAACAAACAAGGTTAAAATGGTGGCAACACTGACACCAGCAAAAATCACGACACCGATCACCATGCGGCTTTCGAACCCAGGGCCCGTTGCAAAAACAAGTGGGATAGAGCTCATCACGGTCGTTAGCGAGGTCATGATAATAGGTCTTAATCGCTGCGCTGCAGCATCAACAATGGCTTGCTCGAAGGCGATGCCTTTGTCACGTAATTGGTTAGCAAATTCCACGATTAAGATACCGTTTTTGGCGCTAAGGCCAATCAACATAACAATACCAATCTGGCTATAAATATTTAGTGTACTGTCGGTAATAAACAATCCATACATCGCACCAACTAAACCCAGCGGTACGGTGAGCATGATAACCAGTGGATGAACAAAGCTTTCAAATTGTGCGGCTAGTACTAAGAAAGTAACGGTGAGCGCCAGAATAAACACATAGGTCATCGCTGACGCGCCTTCATAAAACAGCTGTGACTCGCCTTTATAGTCGATGGCGCCGTCGATATCATTCTCTTCGGCGGCAACTTTATTTAAAAAGTCGAGCGCTTGCTCCAGTGTATAGTCGCCAGCGAGGTTTGCCGTGATAGTTATCGCGCGCATACGGTTGTAGCGGTTTAATCGAGAAGCTGTGGCTTCTTCTTTTATGGTGATCAAACTGTCTAATGGCACGAGCTCATCGCTACGAGATTTCACATAAATATCAGAAATATTATCTGGGGCAGAGAAGTCGGCTTTGGTGCCTTTTAAGATCACATCGTATTCTTCACCGCGGTCAATAAAGGTGGTAACACGACGTTGTCCCAGCATGGTTTCTAGCGTTTGCCCGATGGCACTTACCGACACGCCTAAGTCTGCGGCTTTGGTTTTATCAATGCTTATCAAAAACTGTGGGAAGGTTTCTTTGTAATCGTGATCAAGACGTACCAGTCCTTTATTTTCACGTGCACGTTCTAGAATGCGATCGCGCCATGCAGCCAGCTCATCGTAGTCGTTGCCTTGTAGGACAAACTCAATAGGGCGCGAGTTACCGCCACCACCAATACCACGGCGCATAATCGCAAAGGCGCGAATATCTGTAACATCTTGCATTTTGCCGCTTATCTCATCCATGACTTCCCAAGTAGAGCGTTTACGCTCATCCCAGTCTGGCATGCCGATAATAGCAACACCACCTTGACCACCCCAGCCTGGCACACGAATAAGCACGCGGCTAAGTTCCTCTGAGTCTACATAAGGAAGCAGTCGCTCTTCAATTTTTGCCATATTTTGCGAGTTGTTTTCGTAGCTTGCCCCTTCTGGACCATTCATCATGACGAAGAAAGTACCACGGTCTTCTTTTGGTGTCAGTTCAGATGGGATCTGTTTAAATAGGCTATAGCTGGTAAAGCCCGCCAGTGCCAACATCACAATCAGGCTGTATTTACGCGATAAGTTGTCTTGTAAAACACGACGATAACCTTGCTCTAGTCGTCCAAATTGGCGATCCATCCACTGACTAAAGCGGTTTTCTTTATTGCTAGGTTTCAATACTTTGGAGCAAAGGGCTGGAGACAAAGTCAACGCGGTAATACTGGAAAACAGCACTGCAGCACTTACTGCAAAGGCAAACTCGGTAAATAGGGCACCAATACGACCATCCATAAAGACTAAGGGAATAAACACGGCAACCAAAACCAGCGTTGTCGCAATGATGGCAAAGCCTACTTCACGCGCGCCACGGTATGCCGCCAGTAACTTGGGTTCACCAAGCTCGATGCGGCGGTAGATATTTTCTAGCATCACAATGGCGTCATCGACTACAAGGCCGATGGCAAGCACAAGTGCAAGCAGCGTCAGCAAGTTGATGGAATACCCCATGGCCAGCAAGAACATAAAGGTTGCAATTAAGGCTACCGGCACCGTAACTGCGGGGATAAGCGTAGCGCGGATATTGCCAAGGAAGATGTAGATAACGAGTACTACCAAAGCCATGGCAATCGCAAGTGTGCTATATACTTCAGCAATGGACTCACGGATAAAAATAGAAGAATCGTAGCTGTCTTGTATAGTGGTACCTTGGGGTAGGTTGCGTTTGATTTTTTCAAGCTCTTTACGGGCGTTGTCGACCACTTCTAGCGTATTGGCTTTAGCTTGCTTTACAACGCCAAGGCCAATCATATTTTTACCATTACCACGGAAGGTACTTTCGTCATCAGCGGCTTCAAGTATTACCTGCGCAACTTCACCAAGTCGCACCAAATAGCCTTGTTCGCCACGCTTAATCACTAGGTTGTCAAAGTCTTCTTGAGTTTTATAGCTTCTGGCAATACGAACAGAAAAGTCACGGTCAATAGATTCAATTTCACCAGCCGGTAATTCTACGTTCTCTCTACGTAGCACTTGCTCAATATCACTACTGGTGATCCCACGGGCGGCCATCGCTTTTCGGTCTAGCCAAATCTTCATGGCGTATTGACGCTCACCGCCAATTCGTACATTCGATACGCCATCCACAACCGCCAGACGGTCAACGATAAAGCGCTGGGCGTAGTCTGAAAGCTGCAAAGTATCCATGGTTTCACTGTTAAGTACAAACCAAGCAATAGGGCTTTCGTCGCTGTTTGACTTAGATACCTCTGGTGGCCTGACTTGTTCTGGCAATCTATCCAGCGCGCGCGAAACGCGCTCACGAACATCATTTGCAGCCGCGTCGATATCGCGATCTATATTAAATTCGATAGTGATATTTGAGCTGCCATTACGGCTACTGGAGTTTATACTTTTAATACCTTCGATCCCCGAAATTCGGTTTTCCAGTATTTGGGTGATCTTCGTTTCTACAACCTCAGCTGAAGCGCCCGTATAGTTAGTGCTTACACTGACTATTGGGGTTTCAATATCTGGGTATTCGCGTAGTGGTAGCATGGAAAATGCCACTAAGCCAAATGTTAGCAACAGTAAATTAATAACGATCGCGAAGATCGGGCGTTTAACCGCCGTATCAGTGATTCTCACGTCGCCTTACCCCTTTACTTCAACTTTTGAGCCTGAGCGGATCTTCAGGGTGCCTTCCGTGATCACTTGTTGTCCCTCTGTAAGCCCTTCGTCGATAGCTACCCAGCCGCTAAAGCGAGTTTGCAGGTGGACTTCACGTTGTTGTGCTTTACCTTGGTCATCAATTACAAATACAAAATGCTTATCTTGTCTTGGAATAATGCTTTTTTCTGGCACCACAAGGGCTTGTAATCGAGCCAATTCAAGTCCCATGTGTAACAGCATACCTGGGCGGAGTTTATGGTCTAGATTGGTGAAACTTGCTGTTACTCGTACCGAACGCGTTTGTTCATTAATTCTCGGGTCAATATGAGAGACCTTACCGGTAAATAGTTGATCTGGGTAAGCTTCACTTTGAGCGTTTACTTGCATACCAAGTTGTAGTTGCGCTAGGTATTTTTCTGGTACCTGAAAATCCACTTTGATGATGCTAATGTCATCGAGTGTGGTGATCACAGTATTGTTGTTTACGAAGCTACCAATGGAAACGTTTCGAGTACCCAATAATCCATCGAATGGCGCATAGATGGTCATCTCAGCGAGTTTTGTTTTGGTGGCTTCTAATCGTGCCGTTAAGGTGTCTACCTTTGCTGATTGCGCTTCTAGTTGAGAGCGAGCCGCCGATTGAGTTTTTGCAAGGTCTTTAAGGCGGTTTAGTTGTCTGATTTCTTCTTTTAGCGTCACTTTCAGCGCTTCGATATCGAGCTTCTCTTCGGCATCACGCAACTGCACTAGCTTATCGCCTTTTTTTACTACATCCCCATCATCGAAAAAGAGGGCCGCCACATAGTCGCTTTGGGCGCTACTCACGTTGATTGCTTGATTTGCTCTGGCGGAACCAATAGAGTGAACAGCAATAATACGTTCTTCTTTGGTTACGGTATGAGCCTGAACGGAGGTTACGGGTGCAGAGTTGCCACTCATTTTGCCTTCCGAGGCTGGTAAATATAAATAGCCGCTGATAACGACTAGCACTACAATGATAAAAGGAAACAGTGCTTTCCCTGATTGATGACGCATAAAAGTGACCCAGATTATAATTTGTCTCTAGTTTACAAAATTAAAGGCTAACAAAGTCGACGGCATATCCTGTAAATTTGTGCATTAAACGAAAATGTAATTCAATTTAAGCGTTTGTACCTAAATTAAATATTATGAAAAGCAATCATCCATGTAAACGATGCATCACAATACGTAAATTAGTCGCATGGGCGATCATCATGTACATCTTTTATGTCTGGTATACCTATGCTTGAAGCAAAACTACGTGCAACTGCCGATAGAAATGGCATTGAATTTATGCTGGTTGGTGCAATTGGTTTGGTTGTGATCATGCTGTTTGTCAACTTGCGTGGTACAGCTATCACCATTGTTGAAATATTTCTTGCCAGCGCTATGTTAGTAGCTATTTTTGTTGGTTTCCTTAAAAGTCAGCAACCATATTTTAGTTTACACTTTACAGAACAAGAGTTTAGGTATGTGCATAAGTATGGAGCTTGGCCGCTATCCGTTGTAAACTTCCACTCTAGTGGCATTCCAAAAGTTCAACAAGGTGTTGAAACACTTGAGTTAAATGCAGTTGGTATTAAACTTAATGATATTGATGCATTTTTATTAAATTTAACACCTCGGCTTGCAGGTAAATTATTGATCGAGCAGCGGCATATTTTTTTACAAGCTGTTAAAATGCATTGCGAAAATGGCAACTGCCCATCTGAATGGTTGATAGAAGAAACCATTTTTCGCTCCAAGGCGGGAAAAGAATATACTGGTTTAATGGCAATGTTTGCAAACCGGATGGATAATTTAAAGACAGTGACGGGATACGACTTGCTGATCCCCGCCACTGCCTTAGACAGGGATATTTGGCAATTTTCAGTCATGTTAAACCGCTGGAAACTTAACCCTAGAGAGGTGGTAAAAGCATTGCTAGAAGAACAAACCACCTATTGAAGATGTAACAGGATACACCAATATGAGCTTAGAAACGGCCTATATTAAAAGCGGGCGTAATACCATTATTCACAAAGAGAAAAAGTTAGATCTTGTGATTGTTAATGGTGAAGCACACCCGAAAATCAAGGTGACTGCAAACGGTTTGGTGCCTTTTAAGGAAGAGCTGCCTAGAAATCGCAGAGAAGCCAAAGAGCGTTATTTAGAGGTTGTTCACGTTTCGAGTATTGATGTGTTTGGTGAAGTGAAACGGTTGTTGTTTATTCAGGCGTTAGACGGTCGAGAATACAAGGTAGATTATAGCAAAGTTGGCACTAAGTTGTTTGTGCGGATACATCAAGAAAGTTATCTATAGTTTATAAGGAATAATATGAATGCATTCAAGGGAAGTTTGGTTGTACTTGCGCTAATTTTAACAGGTTGTGGCGGAGGCTCTGGGAGTGATGAACCGAGCCAAGTCAGCGCATCAGTTAATGCGGGTGCTGATATCCAAGTGACCGAAAAAACGGAAGTTACCTTGAATGCACAAGCATCACCTGCAGGCGGTACCTTTAACTGGCAAGTTATCTCTGGTGCAAACGTCAGTGAATTCCCAATCACGGAGCAACAAGCCGCTTTTGTTGCGCCGGATATCAAAGCTGATGTCAATTTACTTATTCAGGTTGATTATGTAGCGCCTGATGGCAGCCTTGCTAGCGATCAAGTAACGGTTGCGGTAAAGTCTAACAATCAATTACCTAAACCAAGCATTAGCCAAACAGCGCCGGAAACACTGCCAGCCAAATATAAAGATACTATTGTCCTAAGTGGCGCTGGCTCTTCCGATCCTGACGAAAATGGCCAAGTGGTTGCATATCAATGGCAGCAAGTAAGTGGCCCTGCGACAATACAGCCTACAGGGTTAAATACGGCTACTGTGTCTTTTATACATCCCTTGTTGGCTGTCTCTCAGCCGTCAATCTGGCAGTTGACGGTTACCGATGATGAAGGTGGACAAGCTAGTACCCAATTTACCCTTGGGTTACTTGAGAATTCGAATGTGGTAGTGGCAGATGCAGGAAGTGATCAGCAAGTGCAAGAGTTTGACGAGGTAACGCTCGATGGCTCAAACAGCGATACTGTATCTGGCCAGAAACAATGTTTATGGCGACAAGTGACATCGGGTACTCAGGTAGCATTAAGTTCTACTACTGGGTGTTCAACAACCTTTAATGCTCCCGATCAAAATATTTTATCGCAAGTGGAATTTGAGCTCACTGTTACTGACTCACAAAATCGCTCGGCTACCGATACAGTACGCATTGATATCGAGAAAAAGCCATTAGGCAAACTAAACGACAGTGGCCAAACCACGTGTTATAACAATACGGATGTGATCACCTGTAGCATGACGCAGTTTACGGCTCAAGATGCGCAGCGTGGACGTGATTATTTTGCCACTCAGGTGGCGAAAGAGGGCAGTGGTCGAGCTGGGTTTGACTTCACCAAACTAAATCGCTTTGCAGATGAGTTGCCTGATGACGCCACTGACTTTGCTTGTGTTCGTGATAACGTCACAGGGCTTATTTGGGAAGTGAAAGAAGCAAGTGCAGGTACATTACCAAATACTTCTTCTCGCAATGCACAAAATAGTTATACCTGGTATGTTGAGGTAGATGGAACGGTTGCTGAGGGGAGTGTTCAGGCCGCAGCAAATACGATCTGCCCACAGGATAATCACTGTGGTATTCAAGCTTTGATTGATGAGGTGAACAACCCCGCAGTTGGAGAGCAAAGTTACTGTGGCGGTAACAATTGGCGCTTACCAACTTATATGGAACTACTTGGGCTATTAGATTACGGCAGTACAGGCACTGCGGTGATAGATGAAGCGTTTTTCCCTAATTTACCTAGTGCAGCCACACTTGGCCATCGTTATTTCTGGACTTTGCAGTCAAGCTTAGATGGGACTGGCGGCACGCTTAGAAGGGCTTATGTTATTGACATGGATACTGGCAATGATTTTGCCGTAGAAAAGTCTAGCAGCGCATTTGTTAGGTTAGTAAGAAACCCCTAGGGAGCGTCGTATGAAGATCATTGCAATTACATTATTTACCTCGTCACTCGCTGCTGTCTGCCAAGCGCAAACTTGCGTCGGTACAGGCTCCAATACCAGTCGCTATACGGTAAATAGCAATGGCACAGTGCTTGATAGCCAAACTGGATTAATGTGGCAGCGCTGCAACTTTGGGCAAAGTTATAACGCTACTTCTCAAAGCTGTGAAGACAACGCTCAGCAACTGACTTGGCAGCAGGCATTAGTGGTTGCCAACGAAGACCAGTTTGCAGGGTTTACCGACTGGCAAGTGCCTAACGTTAAAGAGCTTGCTAGTATTGTGTACCATGAATGCGTCACTCCAGCGATAAATATAACGATATTTCCAACGACCAAAAGTAATAATTACTGGTCTGCAACAACCCAAGCAGGGCAACCTCAGTTCGCTTGGGTGTATCAGTTTGCTGATGGTAAAAATAATCCAACCATTAAAACTGCGGATGCTTTTGTCAGGTTAGTGAGGTACTACCAATAGACCTTATTAGTAGTATTGCTACTGCTTTTGATCTTCATGCGTATGGATCTCTAATATTACCAGCCAGACATAGCTTGTTACTTTCATCTGTCTAAAATGGCTTTGGGATTGTTTGATCTTTTGGTACTCTCCTGAAGCATCCCTTTTTCCCGTCTTACATTCTGCATATAGGAGGCCATATGAATCGATTACTCAGCGCGATAGCCTTGTTTTGTGCTGTATTGACGTCTCCTGTACACGCTAAAAATAAGTGCGATGTTGAACTTGGTCACGGCCTCATCATTACGGATAACGAAATTCGTATCGTTGATGATGGTCAAACCCGAATTCAAATCAACAATGATAGTCAGCTTTTTATTTTAGGCCGCTGGATTGAGTTAGATCAGGAAGGGGAGAAAGTTGTGCGCGAGTATTCTATAGGAATACGGGATACCGTTCCTGAGCTGGTTAATCTGGCGACCGATGGCGTAAACCTTGGGTTGAGTGCGATTGAGCAAGTGGTTGAGGGGATGTCTGACAAAGAACCTGAAGTGCTCAAAACGCAGTTGCAATACGTTGAACGTGCGTTGATGGATAAGTTTAAGCGTGGAGATGATTTCTTTTTTATCGCACCACAGTCACTTTCTAAAATTGATGATTTTTTTACTAAAGAGATCAGCCAAAAAATTCACTCTGCTGTTCATGGTTCGTTGGGCTCCATTTTAGTCTCTTTGGGGGATGCGTTTAAATCTCGCGAAGGGAATATCGAAGACCGTATTAACGATATGGGACAACGGATGGAGATTATTTCGAAAGAGATAGATAAATCCCTGCAGAAAAAAGCCCATCAATTAGAAGAGAAAGCGGCGGAATATTGCGAGTGCTTAAACACCTTAGATCAAACGGAAGAAAAACTGCAGCGCATAGTACCTGAGCTAGTTGCTTACGATCTTGTCCAGATCCGCTCATAATCCATAACAACTTTTTGCATTGTCTCGGCTGAGCTTATGCCAAGTTGACGATATACCTATCACGTCTAAAAAACCCTGCCATATTTGCCAATAGCTTTTTTGCATAAGAGAAACTGGATAATTTGAACCCAGCATTAGGCTCTCTTCTCCAGCATGTGTAATTAAATGAGTAAGCCACTCAGAGAGCGTTAGTGGGCTTGCTAACATTTCGAGGCCAGAGCACTTGATCATGACGTTGTTAAGCGCTCCAATGCGCCTTAATATATCTGTACAAGGGCTGGTGGCGTCAATAAACCCCGCATGGTTAAATACGATTTTAAGGTCAGCCTCTTGCTCGGCAAGTCGTAATAAAAGGTCGACTTTTTCGCTTTGCTTAAATTCTAATTGCGCCTCAAAGTGTAGTCCATGCTCGGCAAGATAGGTGAGATTTTCGTGCACGAAAGGTGCGGATAAACGTTGGCTGTCACTGCCCTCGGTGATGTCTCTTATCGCCACGAGATGAGGGTGTGTTAAACCCGTTATGGCAGCGCTAAATTGCTCAGGCGTAGCGTTAATTGGTGCGTAACCCACGGCTTTAAAAGGAAAGCTTCCTAATTCTTGATTTAACCAGTGTAACTCGTTGATGGGGTGTTGATTATCAAAGCCAGCTTCCATATGGACTAAGGCTTCGAGTGTAAACTGTGAATGTTGGGGTAGACTAGTGAGGCTATGGTTCTGTCTTATTTTTTCCAGGTTAGGCCAAGCGGGTGGGTTGTGCTTGAGCCAAGAATATTGTCCTAACGTTAAATCGAAAAAGTGTAGGTGGCTATCAATAATTCTCAGGCTCATCAAGTATTTCCTTTTTACTGTGCGGTATAACCACCATCAATACTCTGTAGGCTACCTGTAATAAAACTCGCATCCTCACTCAGTAAGAAAGCGACCAACGCTGCAACCTCTTGCGGTTGCCCTAATCTACCCAAAGGCTGCAACTGAGCTTCTTCTGCAACGATTTCTGCTTTATCAGCGCCGCTGCGAGCGCAATAATTGTCAATGGCACGATGGAATAACGGAGTTTCAATTGTGCCAGGACATACTGCATTCGCGCGAATGTTAAATTTGGCGTAATCCAATGCTGTGGTTTTCGCCATCGAAGCAAGCGCACATTTAGACAGGTTATAAGCGAAGGAGTTAGGTTTACCAATAACTGCCTGATCCGAAGACATCAATACAATGCTACCGCTACCTTGTGATTTCATGCTTGGTAATACGGCTTGAATGGCAGCGTAAGCACCTTTGACATTCAATGCAAAAAGGGCGTCGAGTGTGGCTTCGTCGGTATCTTCGATTGTTGCACTCAGATGTTTCCCCGCGTTTGAAACAAGCGCATCTATTTGCTCTGCCTCTGAGACAATATCTGCAATTGTTGCTTTTACGTCGGCGACTTTGCTGACGTCGCAATGACGAAAAATGCCTTGTTTACTGGGCTGAATATCGAGGTTATAAACAGTGTACTGTTGCGATAGCAGCTTGTTGACAATGGCGGCGCCAATGCCAAAGCTGCCGCCGGTAACGATGGCAACTTTATTCATCATTAGTGTCCGCAGCCGCCAGCAGCATGCACGTGACCATGTGAAATTTCTTCTGCAGTTGCTTCGCGTACAGAAAGGATCTCAACATTAAAGGTTAATGTTTTGCCTGCAAATGGGTGGTTTAAGTCACAATCGGCATTGAAGCGTCCTACTTTTACTACCTTTACTTGATGACGACCTTGGTTTGAATCGACAATAGCAGTCATGCCTGGCTTCCAAACTTTGCTGTCACCAAGACCTTGAAGGTGCTTAATAGGAATACGCTGTACTAAACCTTCTTGATATTCACCATAGGCTTGCTCTGGCGTTAGAGTTACCGTAAAGCTATCGCCACCGGTTTTACCTTCAAGTTCACTTTCAAGACCTGGTAGCATGCCTTCAGTGCCGTGCAGGTAGTTTAGTGGCTCGCCTTCTTTGCTTGACTCAATTTGGCTGTCACCTTCGTGAAGTGTGTAGTGAAACTCTACCACTGTATTCTTTGCAATTTGCATAAGTAAACCTTAAATAAATAGTATTCGGTGATGCCATTTAGCATCCACCTGTAAAGCGTGTAGTTTACGTGAGTGCGCTTCTTGGACGCAAGCCTATCCAATTAATTTGGGCTTTCACTTTGTTTTGGCTTGCCATAGCGCAGTATGGATTGGATAGCTTCAACGCTAGAGATGGATGAACTAGCTGGATGAGTCTTATTGCTTTTTGGCGCGGCGGGTGCCGGTAAAAACACCATTAGTACCTTGCCTGGTTTTAATAGGGTTTGTGCAGTGAGTGAATTCCAATTTAATAAGTCTTTTACCGCGACCTTGTAGTGACGGCTGATAGTCCACAATGACTCACCTTGTTTTATGGTGTGGTGATGTTCCACTTGAGGTATGGGTTTAGCTTTTATTTCTTGAATATAAGGGCTTACGTCGTAGTCGACGAGTAAATCTAATTGCTCATTACTCTCTGATACTAATAGCTTTTCACCGACTCGGATTAAATCGGAAGTCTTATTGTTTAGTGCTTTTAGTGCATTTACGCTCATCCCCGCATTTAATGCGATGCGGTAGAGTGTGTCATTAGCTTTGACAGTGTAGCCTTGGCTGAAGTTTTCCCTGAAAAATGCACTTTTCAATAATGCTTGCTCGGATAATGGTAATAACACTTTGTGCGGCCCGTTTGGAGAGCTTCTATGTTTTAAGATCCCTTGATTGAGTGCGTATAGTTGACGCTTTTTGATACCACTGAGTTTAGCCAGTTGGTTGACGTCAAATTGCTGCCCAATATCAAGTATCGACGTAGTGGCTTTGTTGGGCAAACTTGGTATTTTAAAACCCCTGGGTGAGGTTTTTAGTAAGTGGCTGAGTGCTAAGAGTTTAGGTACGTAGTCAGCGGTTTCTTTTGGTAATGTTAAATGCCAAAAGTGGGTCGACTTTCCTGCTTTTCTATTTTTTGCGATGGCTTTTTTGACTCGCCCTTCACCGCTATTGTAGGCCGCAAGCGCATGTAGCCAGTCGCCATCAAAGCGTTCATGCAAATACAGTAAATAATCAAGCGCAGCGTCGGTCGATGCTAACACATCCTGTCGACCGTCATACCATTCGTCTTTCTTTATGCCGAAATGGTAGGCAGTGGCATCCACAAGCTGCCAAACTCCCACCGCATTTTGTTGCGATTTGGCTTTTGGCCTAAAGTCGCTTTCGACAAATGGGAGCAATGCGATTTCAATTGGAAGGCCTTTTCGCTCGACCTTTTTTACTACGTGATAAAAATAAGGGGCGGCACGCCTATTTACCACATTGAGGTAATTAGGCTGTGATAAATACCATTTTATGCGCTTATTTAGCCTTGGGTGGGATGTAGTATTAAAACTGAGCTTTTGGCGTATGTGTTGCCATAAATCATCGTCTCTGAGAGGGGCTTTAACGGTAGTGACTTTGGATGGCTTTGCCTTGACTAAAGCGGGAGGCGAGACTGGTTTTTCTGCGGGCACTTGAGTGAGAGCCGACAAAATGGCTTGCCTGCTCACCTGTGGACTGCTGCTGCTTTTACAACCAGCGAGCATAGCTAATAATATTAACCCACTCAGTTGTATTAATACTCTGTTCATCCCTTAACTATACCGAGAGGTTAAGTTTTATTCAAAACTTCTTTGCTGCTGAAAGTGTTGCCACTGTAATAATGCGCGTTGCTGCATGTGTTTATCTGGATATAGAATACTTATTTTTTCAACCACTTGCTGAGTGTCTTGTAACTCTAATAAAGCCAAAAATTGTGCTGGAGTGAGCAGCATTTCTGATCGATAGGGTTTTCCTGTTGCGGGTAATATCCAATCAAGTGCATAGCGATTAAAGTGAGTAATCGCTTGCTGCCACTGTGTAGTATGCGGTAAATGCGCAAGTGGGATCTGATCCACGCTATAACCTGCTATCAACCCCCGGTATTTTGGCAGGTAAACACTGATGTCATGACCGCTAAATCCCGTGACTTGAGTAAGCTCAACCACCAAACCTCCTAGCTCCACAGCTTTAGGAGCGTTACCTATGGCTTTACTCGATGGGGCTTGTGAGGCGAGCTTGGACCATGTTGCAATCCTGCTTTTTGCCAATGTAAGTTTAGCTTGCCACTTTGGTTGTTCACTTGCCTCAAGAGATGTGATTCGCTTGTCACTTAACGCTACGCTTTGGCCAAAAAGCTCAAGTTGTGAGTGAAAGGCTGCCTTCAATTCGGTAGCTGATATTGCCGTTGGGCTTAGCCATTGCATATTGGGATAAGCATGTTTGAGTAACACAACGCTGGTGTCTTGTTTGATATCTGAATGCAAAGACACTACGTAACAAAGAGGAACAGTTAGACGCTTTTTTAGTTCAATAATTAAGGCTTCAGAGGTGACAAGGTCGCCATGTATGGATGCCAGTAGCGCACACTGCTTGCCAATAATAAGAGCTTGGTTAGGCTGCAAAGCACGATTTTTTCCTTGGATAAAATAAACCGCATCATTGACTTTGTGGAACTGGTTTAAGCTGGCGGCGATACTTTGAAAACTCACCGCCATTAAAATAATAGCCCAAATTAGAGAGGTGCTACGTAAGATAGTTTTGCTCCAGTATTTAGGCATTATTCGCCTGCTGGCAGCACTAACTTGTCGATGAGCGTGGAAACGAACTCTGCGTCTTGCTGTTGCTTTGCTTCCAATGCTTGTAAATCATGACAAAGGTGTAGGGCTGCGAGTAGTAATGCATTGTGATCATTGCGAACGGTTGAGCGTTTACGCATTTCTTCTACCCGTCGGTCTAAAAGCGCTACGGCACTATGCAGCGCTTCTTCTTGATCTGGCGCACATGCAAATTGATGTGACTTGCCAAGTAACGTCACTGTCACTTGGTTATTCTGCTCAGACATTAGCTAGCCTGTTGTGTTTGCAACTTATCAAGTAGGCCAGACAAAGATGAACTAAATTCTTTTTGCTTTTCTTCGCTTTCTAGCATTTCAAGCTGTAGGGTTTCATTTTCATCGATGAGTTTTTGATTTTGTTCTTTCAGTGCCGAAACTTCCGTTTTTAATTGGTTATTTTGGCTCAAAAGTTGGTCAATCAACTGGTCGAGTTTTTGGAGATCTTGGTTATTCATTAATGCGCTCATATGACTGTGATTTGTCATGCAAATGTAAAACAAAGCGGCTAAGGATGCTAGTGTTTACGCGACTTTCTGCTGATTTTTCTCAACTTTTAAGAGATAATGCCGATATTGGAATATTTTGTTCAGAAGTGATTCAGTCTAAAGTTAAAAATTGATGAATCATTGCTCAAATTTAGCTCAGGTTTATTTCACCTGTGTTGTTATTATTTTTATCAAGGCGGGGTTATGCTCAGTTACCGACATTCTTTTCATGCAGGAAACCCTGCCGATGTGATCAAACATTTAGTATTGGCAGAAGCTTTGTCATACATGGCTAAAAAAGATAAGCCATATGATTACGTGGATACGCACTCTGGCGCTGGTTTTTTTGAGCTAGCGAGCAGTGATGCACAAAAAACTCAGGAGTATCTGCAAGGCATCGCTAAGCTGTGGAATTATTCAGGATCCGTGTCGGCAATTAGCGATTATGTGGCATTAATAAAGTCATTTAACGAGGATGATAAATTAAGCCATTATCCCGGTTCTCCTAAGGTGGCGGAGCATTTCTTACGCCGTCAAGATAATGGCTGGTTTTTTGAACTACACCCAAAAGATCTAGAGCTGTTAAAGCAAAATACGGCACATAAAAAGTCACTACGCGTCACTGGGAGTGACGGTTTTAAAGGACTATTAGGATTGGTGCCACCAGCTTCGCGTAGAGCCTGCGTGCTAATGGACCCTCCTTATGAGATCAAATCCGATTATGATGTTGCGGTCAAAAGCATCATAAAAGCGCACAAAAAGTTTGATTCCGGCGTCTATATGATCTGGTATCCCGTTGTTGACCGTGAACGTATTGATGCCATGGAGTCGAGCCTGATTGAATCTGGAATACGTAATATTCAAGTGTTTGAACTTGCTACCCGCGCAGATACTCAAGAGCGAGGCATGACGGCTTCTGGAATGATAGTGATCAATCCGCCTTGGACCTTAAAGAAAACCATGGATAAAGTGTTGCCAGAGCTGGTTTCGTTACTGGCTGAGGATGATGGTGCGTTTTATCGCAGCATTCAATTAGTAGAAGAATAGTAAAAATAAACTGCTAAGCTATCTAGGGCCTGTTTACCTTTCAAGTTTGTTTTTGCAGCAGTTTGATTGGTATTTGTACAAGGCAGAGCCTGCGTAGCATAGTTATTCTATGTGAGTCAGGCGAGAACACAGTAGAAATGCTAATCAAGCGCTGCCCTTTGGGTTCACCTGAGTGCGCTTTGTTCATTGTTGCTCAACTTTTGCCTAGATTACTAGGCGGCAAGTCGAGCGTCGCGACCAAAACACACTCAGGAGAACAAAAATCAAACAGCAAAGATCAACAGGCCCTAGTCGATAAGATCTTGAAGAGGCTTAGCAGTTTATCTTGGGGCGTGTTAGCTTGCGCTAGTTATTTTTTAACAAACTTCGTTAAAATAACGATGTTTTGACCTTCCACACGGCCTTCAATATGCTCTGGGTTTGAAGGCGAAAGGCGAATGTTACGTACCGCAGTGCCGCGTTTTGCAACTAGGCTACTACCTTTCACATCCAAGTCTTTAATCAAAGTCACTGTGTCACCAGCACTCAGTTTCACCCCGTTATTGTCTAAATGAACAAGGTCTTCATCCTCTGCAAGTACTTGATCAGCCCATGCTCGAGTCTCATCTTCAAGATATAGCATGTCTAATGCATCTTGAGCCCAGCCATTATCCGGCGCAAGGCGCTTAAGCATACGGTAGGCAACAACCTGAACAGCAGGAACTTGGCTCCACATACTATCGTTTAAACAGTGCCAATGGTTGGCTTCGATATCCTGTTGACCTTCAACCTGTGGTTTGCACTGGCTACAAAGATAAACACATTTGTCAGAATGCGCCTCGGCGACTGGTGGTACTTCGTATACTTCGAGACCATCTGTTGAGGTACATAGCTCACATTGATTGTTACTGCGCTCAGCAAGCGCGGCAGCGATAGTCATAATGATTTCCCAAGCTGTAAAAGCGGTATTATACCAAATGCGTCCGTTGGTGCTCAATTTACGGGAAGGATTTATGGATATAACTTGATCTGTGTCTAGAGCTGAGGTTATCTGCCACCTTTAGCGTGTATAGGTAGTTGTGATATATACTGCTGTTCTATTTTTTCAATTTCACCAGAGTGCTTAAGTTGTGTGATAGCTTGATTTATCCGCTTAAGTAATCCTTGGTGCTTAGCTAACAGGCGTAGCTGCAACATCCCTTCTGAATGTAGCTGGTTGAAGCTAAAAGTAATACCAAGTTGTTCTGACCAATATAATGCGGGTAAATCACCAATGATAATATGTTCAATTCGGCGTAAGTTTAGTGCCTGCAGTAGTTCTTTCTCGGATGCGAAATCAACCCGCTCGAATATTTGATCATCATGGTAGTAGTAGCCTCTCACTGTACCAACTTCGATACCTGATAGGGTTAATACCGGTGGTTGAGACTGACGAGTAACAACATACTCTTTAATAGGTAGAATGGGGTCTGAATAAATAAATCTATCATCTTGCTTTTGCTGTTCGTTCAACCAATCTGGGCTGATAATATCAAAATCAATTTGCTGCTTTTCTAAATAAAAGTTAGTACGCTTAGCTGGGAGAAGTAAGTTTTCGCCTTTGATGTTTGCCTTTACCAAAATGGCTTCCACCATTTCAGGCAAGATCCCCGGTGCATCTTCGTTGTGAGTAAAATAAGGGTAAAAGCTTCCCGAGCCACTTAAACTGTACTTTAAGTAGGGGGCTTTTTCTGCCTTAGCAAAACCAGCAAAGGCGAGTAACCAGACTATTAAAACTTGCTTCATGAAACCATCTTAGCTTAACTTTTCTTAGACAGGCAAGCTACTGGCGTTCTGTGAATTAAAAGCCTATTCTTTATAAGGAGTTAGTTTACTAAGTTAGTAACTTTTGGTTATAAGTGTTGTAAAATAGCGAAACTTTTTTATTGCTCGGGGCGTTACCATATTATACGCTCCTTGGTACGTGGTTTCCTTTTACCTTATAAAGGATACGAATGTTAATGAGTGGTCCGGTGACTGAAGTACGTAAATCAGCAGTGCAGTATATTGCGCGACAGGCCATTTTGCGGCCAGATCAAGAAGTCTTTGCCTATGAGCTGCTCTATAGAGATTCAGACAACAATGCTTTTCCGGTTGGGGTAAGTGATGGGCAAGCGACCGGGCGAATGTTTTTTAACTCTCTAATGTTTATTGGTGTAGACCGTTTGGCTGCTGGGCAGCTTGCCTTTATAAACCTATCCGACGAGTCGCTACTGCAAGAACTGCCTAGCTTGTTAGCACCGCTAAAAATTGTGGTGGAAATTGTTGAGCGTTCTAAAGACATACCGTCTTTGGTGCATATGGTGACTAAGTTAACAGAAAAAGGTTACCGATTTGCGCTAGATGACTACGACGGTACGTCAAAGTGGGATCCATTGCTGCCACTCATGGAATTCGTCAAAATTGAAGTTGAGCAGCCAATTATAAAAACCAATATGACGGTAAAAAAGCTCAAGCGCCAGTATCCAGATATTAAGGTTATTGTTGAACGTATCGAAACGAAAGAAGAGTTCGAGATCATCAAATCCTCTGGAGCAGACTTTTTCCAAGGCTTCTTTTTCGCCAAACCTGAAATGCTAAATCATGGCAATGTGGAACCGTCGAAAATGGTGGTATTTCAGCTGCTACAAGCTACAGCCAGAAAGTCTTTATGTTTTAAAGAAATACAAACAAGAGTAAGTAAAGATCTAAGTTTAACAGCACGATTATTAAAGCTTGCGAACGCTAAAGCTGGTGAAGACAAGTTAGAAATTAAATCTATTTCCCAGGCAGTTGTGTATTTAGGTGAAGACGCAATTAGGCAGTTTGTTAAAGTACTCGCGCTGAGCGAATTGGGTTCTGACAAACCCAGTGAGCTGACAAGAATGGGATTAACCCGTGCTAAGTTTGTGGAAACATTCTTGATGCCTGGGGGCGAGGAAATGGCAGAAACTGGCTATTTGCTTGGCTTGATGTCTATCCTTGATGTGATACTTGATGTTGAGCTTTCTGTTATTGCAGCGGAATTTTCTCTTGATGGTTCGCTTTCCAGTGCTTTGTTGAGTTACCAAGGTTTACTTGGTGGAGCACTACGTTTGGCGTTCGAGATTGAGCGTAATGACTGGCAAGAGGCCGAGCTTATTTTGCAAGCTATTCGACCTGCAACACCGACCAATTATCTCTATGATATGGCGCTTTCTAGTCGAGCCTACGCAGATCAAATCCTCTCTATTGTGGCTGGTGATGAACAGTAATTCTGGTCTTACAAAGTGAAAAGGTAAGTAACCTGAACTGCGGATACTTAACGCCGATTAGTAGCCTATTTCAGCGCTAACGGTATTAATATTATTTATCCAAAGCTCAGGTTAAACTGAATACCTATTGTTTTTAAATAGTTTTGTTCTTGCTCTAAATCTGCTTGAAACAGCGAGTGTGACTCTAGCCACTCAGTTGCGATGTGAAGTATCAAGGCGTTATCAACAGCTGTAATACTTAATTCGGGAAGTTGATCCTGTTGGCGTTTTTGGTTCACTAAAACGCTGAGACGAAACACCGCCAAAACACGGTTAAAGTGGGTTAGATCTGTATCGATTAACTCCGTTAACTCTGGCATTTTTATCTTTTTTCGATAAAAGCGTACAAGTGCACTTAGCCTTAATTGCTGGGCTTGGGTAAAGCCTGGAAGTTGACTGTGCCTGACAATATAAGCGCCGTGTTTATGCATGCCGGAAGAGTTAATGGCGAGCCCAACTTCGTGGAGTTTTGCTGCCCAACATAACATTTCGACATCATAAGAGGATAGTTGCCAGTGCTCTTTTAGCTGAGTGGTAAAAAGTTTGATGGTTTCACAAATATTCTCGGCATGTTGCTTATCAATATTATAGTGATCGCTGAACGTGTTAATTGTGCGGGTACGAATATCAAACTCGTCGGTTTGATGCATTTCAAACAATAACCCTTCTCGCAATGCATATTCACTAAGGCGCATGCGCTCAAGTCCTAACTGCCTAAACAGTGCTATCAGTACGGCAAGGCCGCCAGCGATACTGGTTTTTCGTTCCTCTGGTAGTGCTTTTAAGGAGACGTCGTCTATGTGCTCAGCATCAATAAATAACTGTTTAATTTGCTCCAAAATCGGCAGGGTAATTTCATCGGCTTCAGTGAGCTCGTGAGCCATGGCCGCAATCGCCTTAATAGTACCAGAAGTACCGATAACGGTATTCCAGCCGAGTCGTAAGTAGCTCGCGGTAATACTCTCAATTTGTTGCTCTGCTTTTATTTCTGCTTTTTTGAATCGCTTTGTAGATAGCTTGCCATCAGCAAAGTAGGCTTTTTGCATGGTCACGCAGCCCACATTGCGACTACTTAACAGCTTGTGTGTAAGGTGCTGACCAATAACCAACTCGGTGCTGCCTCCACCGATGTCGATAACCAAACGGTTGTGACTATCATGTTCATGGTTGGCGACCCCTTGGTAAATAAGACGAGCTTCTTCTTGGCCTGAAATCACATTGATTGGATATGGAAAAACTTGTTTTGCCTTAGCGAGAAAATAATTAAGGTTTTTGCAATTTCGCAGTGTATAGGTTGCCACTACTTGCACGGACTCTTTCGGAAAATCATGTAGTGTCGTCGCAAATTGTGAGAGGGTATCCAATGCTCTGGCGATCGCGTCATCACTTAAATTAAAATCGTCATCAAGGCCCGCGGCCAAGTAAACACGTTGTTTTTCTTTATGGAGGAGTTGAAGGCGACCATCTACTTCTCTTGCTACAACAAGGTGAAAACTATTTGAACCTAAGTCCACTGCGGCAATAGAAGGGTAGTCGCGCATATATTCTTCCTCAACGGTTATTCTTTCGCTTCATTTAATTGGTGCAACTCCCATTTTTTTAAATGGTCATAAATCGCGATCTGAGAGCGAATTTTTTTACGGTTACCTCGGCGAACGTACAGATTCTTCTGTTCGGCGTCAATAACTCTGGCTTTGGTGCGATCTTTAAATTGCAATTCAATAATATCGATAATTAGTTTCTTCAAATGATCGGCATAAATAGGCGTGCCGACTTCAACACGATGGTCAAGGTTACGGGTCATCCAGTCCGCTGAGGAAATATAGACCTTGGGGTCACCGTTGTTGTCGAAAATCATCACTCGCGGGTGTTCTAAGAAACGATCGACGATGCTAATGATCTTTATATTATCGCTAAACTGTGCAAGGCCCGGTACAAGGGCACACATACCTCGCACGATGAGGCGGATCTTGACGCCTTTGCGTGATGCTTCGTAAAGCTTATCAACGAGCTGCTTGTCAACTAAGTTATTGATCTTAATTGTTACTTTTCCTGTTCGTCCTTGCTCTGCATGAGTTATCTCTTCATCGATCAACTCGACAATTCGACTACGTGCATTGATGGGGGAAATCATCAGGTGTTCGAATTTAAACGGCAGGTAACTACTCTCAATAAAGCGAAACACACTATCGCATTCTTCCGTAATATCGGGGTGTTTGGTAAACAGACTGAAATCAGTATAAATCCGAGCCGTTTTTTCGTGGAAGTTACCCGTACCTATATGTGCATATTTGACGATTTTGCCTTTTTCTCTACGGTGAACCACACAAAGCTTACTATGGACCTTGAGCGCCGGTATGCCAATCATGACTTTAATACCGTATTCACTCATGAGTTTTGCCCACTCAATATTGTTTTGCTCGTCGAAACGTGCTTTTAATTCAACCATCACGGTCACTTTTTTGCCGTTCTTTGCTGCATTGATCAATGAGCCTATCAAGCGAGATTGCTTGGCAACCCGATATATGTTGACCTTGATTTGTGTCACCCTAGGATCAAATGCTGCTTGGCGGATATATTCCAGCATGTGGTTAAAGGTATGATAAGGGTAATACAGTAAAATATCCTGAGTAGAAATCGCGCGAAAGACGCTACTGTATTTTGAAAAAGCTGCACTTTTAAGCGGCGGCAATGGCTTATTTTCTAGGTAACCACGTCCAACGTTTGGAAAAGAAATAAAATCTCTGAAATTGCGATATCTACCACCAGGGATCATGGCATCTTGGCCTGTCACTCCCAAGCGTTTTTTCATCAACTTTAACATTTCTTCAGGCATTGATTCTTCGTATACCAAGCGTACAGGCTCAGCATATAAGCGCTGTTTGAGACCTTTTGACATGGTATCTAACACGCCTTCTTCAAGCTCGTCATCTAAGTTGTACTCTGCGTCACGAGTGAGCTTCATCGAGTAGGCTTCAATGCGCTCAAATTTGAAAAAGCTCTTAAACACATCGGCAATAAAGAATCGAATAACGTCATCAAGCAACACAATTGTTTTATGCCTTCTGGTTTTTTCCGGTGGCAGCTGGACAAAGCGGTTCAGACGGTCAGTGGGAACTTCTAAAAAGGCATGATGCTGCTTCTCACCATTTAACTCCACAAATAGGTGGGTCATGGTGTCATTGATATTATCCGAATAGTCTTTGCTTTCGTTAATCATCATTGGCAATAGGTGAGGCAGTACTTGGTCCTTAAAGTAGTTAGCCAACCAATTCTTGTGGAAATCCGATAGCGCGTCTGGTTGCTTAATATGGATATGATGCTCATTTAAATCGATGAGGATCTGGTCATAAATAGCACTAAATTTTTTACCCAGTTCCAATACCTTTTTTTGAATGTCAGCGAGCAGTGCTTCATCTTCGTCGAAATTGGTATCAGGGAGGTTATTTAATAAGATACGACGCTTTACATCCGCTACACGAACTTGGAAAAATTCATCCAAGTTATTGGAAAATATGCCAAGAAACCGGATCCGCTCAATGATCGGGTTGGTTGAGTCCTTGGCTTCTTGTAACACGCGTTCGTTAAAAGAGAGCCAGCTTAATTCTTTGGCAAAGTACGTGATAGTTTTATGCTCTGGAGATACGGCCTGCATGGTTCTTTCCATAGGTACAGCTTATTTTTACAGCTTAAGCAGGGTGTGTGACATAATTATGACAAACACAACGCGCCTGTCGTGTTTGTCATGTGACCTTCATGAGTATAGTGAAGGTCTTAACTTTCTTCTATGTCTACGATCAAATCACTGGTGATTGATTCGAGCGCTTCAATAACGTTTTCTTTGACTGTGCCTGCAGGTAAAGTAACCGTCGCAAAAGCGCTGAAAATAGGCAGCCCCCAGTTAGGTGCGCTACCTTGTTTTGAAGTTAAGTGCGTAATATTTGCGCCTTTGTGACGAATAACCGTAGCAAGCTCTTGCACAATTCCCGGTCTGTCATTACCTGTAATAATTAAATTTAATGTATCTGGTTCATCCTGCGCTTGCTGGTTTTCGCCTGATTCAACGCTAACGTCCAAACCTGGCAATTTATGCAATGCATCTTGTATTTCCTGCAAATGTTCTTCAGCAACTTCAACCTGTACTATGCCCGCGAATTGTCCGGCAAGATGGCTTAAGTTACTGGTTAGCCAATTACCATGGTTAGAAAGAATAGTAGAAGAGATTTCCTCAACGAGACCCGGTCGGTCCTTACCTATAAGTGTTAATATTAACTGCTTCATATCATGTCTCTTTTTTTGTGGCGCCCGTAGGCGAAAAAACGAATTCGGCGCATGATTTAGACTAGTCTAAAAACTCACTTTGTCCAGTGTCTAGAAACACTTAATGTAAAGAAATGCAACGGATTTTTCGTATTTACTCTAGACTAACAATCAGAGCGTTTTTTGAGCCGATTAGTTCCATTATTTTTATAATAAACTTGATGACCAATATCGATTGAAGAAAGTTCAATTGTGTCTCAGGTGTAACACAACTGTCATCTTGATGAAATATAATGCCCCCAATTTTTAAACCAAAGGGTATATTGATGACTTCAAATCCGCAAAAGCCATCCTTTAAAACGGATAGAAGCCGTCTCTTTAAAGACAGGTTTGCACAATTTGGCATTACTTCTGGTGGGGTAATGGTATTAGTCGCACTTTTACTTATCTTCTTCTATTTGTTGTATGTTGTTCAACCAATCTTTGAGTCAGCAAAGGTTGAAAAGCGTATGGATATTCAGCTTACACAAGACAAAACATATTTAGGTGTAGGAGTAGAAGAACAAACTGAAATTGCGTACTTACTTGGTAGCCAGGGGTCGGTAGATTATTACCAGATCAAAGGTGAAAGCGCCGGTAAATTACTAGATACATTGGATGTTGAACTTGACGGTAATGTCACAGCATTTGCAGAGAGTGCGCCTTTCTTGGGGCAATATGCATTTGGTCTGGATAACGGTCAAGTACAGCTAGTGAAGCCGATGTTCACGGTCAGCTTTCCGGGAAATCAACGTGTTTTAACCCCTCGTTTAAGTTATCCACTTAATGCGAAACAGCTGATTGTCGACGAACAAGGCCAAGCAATTCGTAAGTTCGCCTTTAGTCACTTCGAAGACAAAACCGCTGTTGTTGCTCAAACTGTTGATAAACGAGTTATTTTTGCTTCTTTTGTTGCAGAAGAAAACATGTTTACTGGAGAGGTTGAGTGGGCAGTTGAGCGTACCGAGCTAGATATTGATGGTCGTGTTGATGAGTTACTTATTTCTCCAGACACATCGCGCACATTTGTTCGCTCAGCAAATCAGGTTTACGTCTTTGATTCTCGCTATGCTTCTGAAGTTGAGTTATTCCAATTGCTTGCTGCAAACGAAGAAAACGCCAACTTGGTCGATATGAACCTGCTAGCGGGTGCCAATTCATTAATGCTTGCTAACGACAACGGTGAAGTTTCACAGTGGTTTGAGGTCAATACCGATGACGGACGTCAGTTTGCTAAAATCCGCTCTTTTGAGACACCAAAGAGCAAACAGGTAAAACTATTCAGTGAATACTATCGTCGTACTTTTTTCACGACCAACGAAAATGGTCAATTAGGTCTATATTACACCACCAGTGAAGCGCACTTATGGCAAGGTAAAGTCACAGACAAAGCAGTACAGAAATTTGCGGTAGCGCCGCGTGCGAATGCGGCTTTATTACTCGCCGATGATACATTAACTGTGGTAGAGCTACACAATGAACACCCAGAAGTAACTTGGTCTGCATTGTGGCAAGAGGTGTGGTACGAAGGTTATCCAGAGCCAGCTTACACTTGGCAATCAACTTCAGCTAGTGATGACTTTGAGTCTAAGTTTTCCCTAGTGCCGATTTCATTCGGTACTATTAAAGCAGCAATGTACGCTATGTTATTTGCGGTACCTATTGCACTAGCGTCAGCAATCTACACCGCTTATTTCATGTCGAGTGAATTACGTCGAGTGGTTAAACCGACGGTAGAGATAATGGAAGCACTACCAACGGTTATTTTGGGCTTTTTGGCGGGCCTGTGGCTAGCTCCTTTAATCGAAACGCATCTACCCGCCGTGGTTGCTTTATTAGTGCTATTGCCAATAGCAATGATAGCAACGGCATTTGGCTGGACTAAGCTACCTGCAAAAATAAGACACTTGGTGCCTGAAGGTTGGCATTCAATCTTGCTGATCCCCGTTGTACTTATCGTAGGCTGGATTTCATTTGCTATGAGCGGTGGTATAGAGTCTTGGCTGTTTGGCGGTAATGTGCGCCAATATTTGACCAACGAGCTAGGTCTAACATTCGACCAGCGTAACTCCCTAGTAGTGGGTATCGCAATGGGCTTTGCGGTTATTCCCACAATCTTCTCTATTGCAGAAGACGCGGTATTTAGCGTACCTAAACACCTTTCAAATGGCTCATTAGCACTCGGTGCAACGCAGTGGCAGACTTTGGTTCGTGTTGTATTGCTGACAGCAAGTCCAGGTATCTTCTCTGCTGTGATGATGGGTCTTGGTCGCGCCGTAGGGGAGACGATGATTGTATTGATGGCAACCGGTAACACGCCAATCATGGACTGGAGTATCTTCCAAGGTATGCGTACGCTTGCCGCAAACATTGCGGTGGAAATGCCGGAGTCTGAAGTTGGCAGCTCTCACTATCGCATCTTGTTCCTAGCTGCCTTTGTATTGTTTATTTTTACTTTCGTATTTAACACCGTTGCTGAGTTTGTTCGTCAGCAGCTGCGTGAAAAGTACAGTTCAATGTAATTGGAGTGACATGACATGGTAAAACAGTGGTTTAAGTCAGGTTCTCCGTGGATCTGGATGACAGGTGGCGCGGTCAGTATTAGTTTGATTTCAGTAATTGGACTACTTGCGATGATAGCGTGGAAAGGATTGAGCTTCTTTTGGCCATCAGAAGTTGTAGAAATGCATCTCGACGGCTCAGTTGCTAAGCAAACGGTAATTGGTGAAATATACGATCGTGAGATGGTACCAAAATCTCGTCTGGAAGCGGCTGGATATGATCTGTCTGGATATGAAGGTGAAAATGTTGAGCGTTTACTATTAAAAACAGGTAACCGTGAATACGTAGAGCTTGATTTCCGTTGGGTGTTATCAACAGACATCAAAAGCCAGTCTACACCAGCGGAATTAGCGGTATTTGAGCGTAGTAAAAATGGTAATTTCTATGGTTATGTTGCCCGCGTTTTAGAGGATGGCAAAGTTGTTACGGAGCAACCAGTTAAAAAACTGCATGAGTTAGTTGAGCGTGCCGTAGATCTAAATGAAGAGGCACTAGATCTACAAAACAGTGAAATCGGCCATATTAACTATGAACTTGAGCGCTTACGCTTAAAAGAAAAGTCATATCAGTTAGATAACGAACTGACTGATGAGAAGCTAGCAGAACTTAATGCACGCCGTGCAGAGCTGCGTGAAGATTACAAAGTATTCGAAAAGCGTCTTTTTGAACTAAGAAAGCAAGCAAAGCGTGACCAAGTCGTTGTTCGCGATATGCGCGGCGAAGAAGTAATTTTACCGCTGTACCAAGTATTGGATGTTTGGTTTCCTAATGACATGGGCTTTTTTGCCAAAGCGGGCCACTACTTAGTGCAAATTAGCAAATTTGTGAGCGATGATCCGCGCGAGGCGAACACCGAAGGTGGGGTATTCCCAGCAATCTTCGGTACGGTATTTATGGTTATGCTGATGGCAGTGATCGTGACACCCTTTGGTGTGGTTGCTGCTATCTATCTCCATGAATATGCAGCAAAGAATGCCGTGACTAAGATGATCCGCATCGCGGTAATAAATCTCGCAGGTGTTCCATCTATTGTATATGGGGTATTTGGCTTAGGATTCTTTGTTTATATGCTGGGCGGCTCAATTGACGAACTCTTTTATCCTGAGGCAGCGCCAAGCCCTGTATTTGGTACACCTGGTGTGATTTGGTCTGCACTTACACTTGCCATTCTTACTTTACCAGTGGTTATTGTATCCACGGAGGAAGGCTTGTCTCGGATCCCAAGCTCAGTGCGTCATGGTTCACTTGCGCTTGGTGCAACTCAAGCAGAAACTCTATGGCGGATCATAGTACCAATGGCAAGTCCGGCAATTATGACGGGTCTTATTCTTGCTGTCGCACGTGCTGCGGGCGAGGTAGCTCCTCTTATGCTAGTTGGTGTAGTAAAGATGGCACCTACACTACCACTAGACGGAAACTTCCCCTATATTCACTTGGATCGTAAGTTTATGCACTTAGGGTTCCATATTTATGATGTTGGCTTCCAAAGCCCGAATGTTGAAGCTGCTAGACCTTTGGTTTATGCAACCGCGTTCCTATTGGTTACAGTGATTATTGCACTGAATATCACAGCGATTGGTATTCGTAACCACTTACGCGAAAAGTTCAGATCGTTAGAGCATTAACAGTAAAGATTTTTAATAGGTAAAAACATGATTACAGTAGCGCCAGAAGTCAATCAAGCAAACGGCAATAACAAGCTTGATTTAGCAAACTTAAGTCCAGAACTCACCGCACTAGAGATCAAAAACCTAGATCTTTACTATGGTGATAAACAAGCCCTTAGCAACGTCAATATGTTGATCCCAAAAGGGCAAGTAACCGCATTTATCGGTCCATCAGGTTGCGGTAAGTCAACGTTACTGCGTTGTATTAACCGCATGAACGACCTGGTTGATAGCTGTCGTATTGAAGGAGAAATTAACCTTCAAGGGCAGAACATTTATGACAAGAGCGTAGATGTTGCGGCACTGCGCCGTAACGTAGGCATGGTATTCCAAAGGCCAAACCCTTTCCCTAAATCTATTTATGAGAATGTGGTTTATGGTCTGCGCCTGCAAGGTATCAAAGATAAGCGTAAGTTAGACGAAGTGGTTGAAAAGTCACTCCGTGGCGCCGCGCTTTGGGATGAAGTAAAAGACCGACTTCATGACAGTGCATTTGGTTTATCCGGTGGTCAGCAGCAGCGTTTGGTGATTGCTCGCTCTATCGCGATTGAACCTGAAGTGTTGCTACTTGATGAACCAACATCAGCACTCGATCCGATTTCAACATTGGTTATCGAAGAACTCATTAACGATCTGAAAAACAAGTATACTGTAGTTATCGTTACACATAACATGCAGCAAGCTGCGCGTGTATCTGATCAAACTGCGTTTATGTATATGGGTGAGTTAATTGAGTATGCAGATACCAATACCTTATTCACCACGCCGTCTAAGAAGAAAACAGAAGACTATATTACAGGTCGTTACGGTTAAGACGAGCTTGCGAGGAGAATATCATGGAACACAATATTAATAAGCACATTTCTGGCCGCTTTAATGAAGAGCTAGAAAACGTGAGAAATCACGTACTCAGTATGGGTGGACTGGTAGAGCAGCAATTAAACACTGCGCTTGATGCGGTTAACCACAATGATGCTGAAAAAGCGAAAAAAGTCAGTCAGAACGACTACAAAGTCAATGCGATGGAAGTGAATATTGACGAAGAATGTACACGTATAATTGCGAAAAGACAGCCCGCAGCCAGTGACTTGCGTTTGGTCGTTGCCATCGCAAAAACGATTGCAGATCTTGAACGTATCGGAGACGAAGCTGAGCGAATTGCCAAAGTTGCGTTGGATTCGTTTACCAAAGATCAGCAAGACTTATTGGTAAATATTGACAACATGGGCCGCCAAGTGTCGCAAATGCTGCATGATGTGCTTGACGCGTTTGCTCGTATGGACGCGCAAAAGGCATTTGAAGTGCATAAAGCTGATGCCAAAGTGGACCGTGAATACGAAGCCGTAACGCGTCAAATTATGACCTATATGATGGAAGACCCACGCTCTATTCCAAAAATCATGGATTTAATTTGGTCTGTGCGCTCATTGGAGCGTATAGGCGATCGTTGTCAGAATATTGCGGAATACGTGATTTATTTCGTAAATGGCAAAGATATTCGCCATACATCTCAAGAAGATATCGCAAAAACCTTGTGATGCTTATCAACTAGTTGCGCGCTTTCGGCGCGCAATTTCATAGTAAGTTCATCTAAACTTGCAATAAAACCGTTCACAACGGCGCTCAATGCTGTAAAATTACTCTCTGCACATGCATACAAATATGATTTAAGGGTCAGTTATGCCTAGTAACGCGTTTTTAGGGGTATTTGCTAAATCTCCTATTAAGCCAATTGAAGAGCATATAAAAATAGTCCATCAGGCCAGTGCGGCTTTGATCCCATTTTTTAACCATGTCTTCAAAGGGGAGTGGACAGAAGCAGATGCAATTCGCATTGAAATCCGCAACCTAGAGCGTGAAGCAGATGAACTCAAGCGTGAAGTACGCTTACATTTGCCTCGTGGTTTATTCATGCCAGTAGAACGGACTGACTTACTGGAACTTATCACCCACCAAGATAAGATAGCCAACAAAGCGAAAGATATCGCAGGTCGCGTTATCGGTCGTGAAATGGTCATCCCTGAATCCATTCAAAAAGACTTTCTTGCTTACGTCACGCGTTGTGTGGACGCAACTAAACAAGCATCAGAAGCGATTAACGAGTTTGATGAACTGCTTGAGACAGGCTTTAGAGGCCGTGAAGTCACTTTAGTTGAAAAAATGCTAGTTGAGCTTGATGCCATCGAGCAAGATACCGACGATATGCAAATCAAAATTCGTCGAGAGTTACGCGCTGTTGAAAGCGAGCTTAATCCAATTGATGCGATGTTCTTATACAAGATCATTGAATGGGTAGGTGGGCTTGCAGATATCGCAGAGCGCGTTGGTTCACGTCTTGAGCTGATGTTAGCTCGTTAATAAAAATCGATCTTTTAAAATAAAGTAAGGTTTCTTATGGATATCATTGCATCCTACGGCACTGTATTGGTTTTAATTGCCGCAGCAGTTGGTTTCTTTATGGCTTATGGTATTGGCGCAAACGATGTTGCGAATGCTATGGGTACTTCGGTAGGTTCAAAAGCACTTACCATTAAACAAGCAATTATTATTGCTATGATCTTCGAGTTCGCTGGTGCTTATCTTGCTGGTGGTGAGGTAACATCAACGATCCGAAAAGGGATCATAGATTCTACTCCTTTCATTGATATTCCTGAACTGATGATATTAGGAATGATCTCTGCACTTTTCGCTGCGGGTAGCTGGCTATTGATGGCTTCAATGTTAGGTTGGCCTGTATCTACGACACACTCAATCATTGGTGCAATCATTGGTTTCGCGTTAGTTGCCGTGGGCAGTGAAGCAATCCAATGGGGCAAGGTTGCAGGTATAGTTGGTAGCTGGATTGTCACCCCCGCTATTTCCGGCTTTATTGCCTATCTCATCTTTATGAGTGCCCAGAAGCTCATCTTCGATACCAATAAACCACTAGAAAATGCTAAACGTTTTGTGCCTATTTACATGGGTCTAGCGGGCTTTGTTATGTCTTTGGTTACTATCAAAAAAGGCCTTAAGCATATTGGTATTAAACTCGGCACTGTCGAAGGTTTTGCCCTTGCTATCGGGATTGCAATTATTATTGCTATTATCGGTAAAATAGCGATTGCTAAACTAAAAATGGATCCCAATGCAGACAAGCAAATGCAGTTCAACAATGTTGAAAAAGTATTCGCTATCCTTATGGTACTAACTGCATGTTGTATGGCATTCGCGCATGGTTCGAATGACGTTGCTAACGCAATTGGTCCATTAGCGGCAGTGGTCAACATTGTTGAAAACGACGGTGAAATTGCTAAGAAAGCGGCCCTAGCTTGGTGGATCTTACCACTAGGTGGTTTAGGTATTGTTGCGGGTCTTGCGATCCTTGGTAAGAAAGTTATCAAAACTATTGGTGAAGGCATCACCCACCTTACTCCAAGCCGCGGCTTCGCAGCTGAACTTGCTGCTGCTTCCACAGTAGTAATTGCATCAGGCACAGGCTTACCAATCTCTACCACCCAAACCCTAGTTGGTGCGGTATTAGGTGTGGGCATGGCGCGTGGTATTGCGGCATTAAACATGGGTGTTATTCGTAACATCGTAGTTTCTTGGGTAATTACATTGCCAGTTGGTGCTGCCCTTGCTATTGTTATATTCTATATTTTGAGATTGGTGTTCGGCGTATAAAGATACACCGCACTTTTCAAAAAGACAGACTTTTAGCTTGAAAAGATCTCAACACCTTTGGTGTTGGGGTCTTTTTATTTGTGCTGTTGAAAATTAAGAGTAAAGCTTGTGACGAATCTACCTAGTATCAAACAACTACAATACCTTCTTGCGGTGCATCAGCACCAACATTTCGGTCGTGCAGCGGAAGCATGCTTTATTGGTCAGTCGACGTTAAGTAGCGCGATACAAAACCTTGAAGAGACATTGGGATGTCAGCTAATTGAACGCGAAAATCGCAGCCTAATGTTTACCGATATTGGGGAAGAAGTGGTTGAGCGAGCTCGGAAAATTATTGATGACACCATGAGTGTTAAAGAGCTGACTAAAAGCTACAAAAACCCATTGTCTGGTAAGTTGACGTTAGGAATTATTCCCACCATTGCCAGTTTTATCGCCGCGCCACTTTATCAGGCGTGCAAAAAGGAGTTTGAATCGCTTAATTTGGTTCTAGTTGAAGATACCAGTGACAACTTACTGGACAAGCTAGAGCATGGCCATATTGATATGGCAATGTTGGCACTACCTTATAGAACGGATAAATTTCATACTCAAGTGCTTGCAAAAGATCATTTTAGTCTGGTTCGACATGCAGAGTACAGTGTACCAGAGCCAATTGAGGACTTTAATCTGCTGCCTGAGCAAAGTGTATTTTTACTCGAAAAAGAGCACTGCATGACCGGTCATGCACTTAGCGCTTGCCACTTAAATCGTAGCGCATGCATTAATCCATTTGAGGCGGCAAACCTACATACTTTATTAAGTATGGTGGAATACAAAAATGGCGTGACATTTTTGCCTCAAATGGCTATCAATGCAGGGATTTTGGAGGGGAAACCTTTAGTGGCTATGCCACCGCAAGATCATGCATATCGTGAGATTGGTTTGATTTGGCGTCGTACTACCGGGCGGATCAGAGATTTTAGACTGTTTAGTGACTTTGTTGGTGGCTACATCAGTGGTCAATGTCAGTCTAAGTAATAGTAATGAATATGAAAGGCACCTTAAAGGTGCTTTTTTTTGCAAAAATTTTTCCGCCCCTACAACTTTTTTTGCAGCCGCTACGATTAATAGTTAGTGAGAAGATTGGATGAGTGGACTGCGTGTTTTTTAACAGCGAAAAACAATTAATAAAAAGAGCACTGCAAGGTAATCAAGGAGCATGGTCAAAGCTTTGCGCCCAGCATCATAGCCGTGTGTATAACCAATGTTTGAGGCTGGTTGGCAATCCGCAAGACGCGCTAGATATTGCTCAAGATGTATTTTTAAGTATGTATCGAAATCTGCATACCTTTAATGGTGATGCTAAGTTCTCGACTTGGGTATTTAAAATCACCCATGCAAGGGTTGTGGATCACATGCGAAAACATAAGTTTGAATCGATTGAAGGTAAAGAACCTGAGACTTCACAATACGGACCTGATACCAAAATAGTGCAACAGCAAAGTAACGAAGAGATATATATTGCGCTGAAACAGCTACCGTTTGAGCAGCGGATTGTCGTAGAGCTAAAGTTTTTCCAATATTACACTTTTGATGAAATTGCACAGCAGCTTGAGTTATCAAGTAATACGGTGAAGGCTAGGCTATACAGTGCGCTAGGTAAGATGAAAGGGCAACTTGAGGTGCAAAAACATGGCTAAATTAGCACACTTATTCGAGCAGTGGTTAGATGGTGAAGTACTGACTGAATCAGAGTTGGCTGAACTTCAGGCCAGTAGTGAGTACCGGGAAATGATGAATGCTGCTGTTACTTGGCAGAAGCATGCTGCTAGCTTTGAAGAGCAAGCCCCTCCATCACAGCTCACTTTGCGACATCAAACTCGCGCTTGGCCAGTGGCTGCCGTCGCAGCTTGGCTTGTTGTTGGGCTTGGTGTCTCGGGACTTTGGTTACAGAATTTAGGCTTACACCAACAGTTGAGCGTTCAACAAACGCAATTGGCACAGCAGCAAAGTGCTATACAGACCATGCTTGCAAAACTTGATGAGACTAAGCCAATAGATCAAGCCACGCTTGCCAAGTTAGCAACTCAAGTAGTTGAACAAAACCGTAAAGAGCGCAGTTTGGCAATGAATAATCTCGTCGATCTGATCCAGGCACAAAGAGCGCAAGATCAAGCTCTACTTAGGCTGCAATTGAATGAGTTAGCAGAGCAAGTTGAGCAGACACCGACACAAAATTTAGCACAGTATCGAGGTAAACCATGAAGTTAATTCCATTTTGTTTTGGCGCTGTCGCTGCCATTACTACAAGCCTTGCCCAAGCCCAAATTATTGATGAAGCGCTAAAGCGCGAGGTTGCTATTTTTGAGCGGGTACTGCTAAGTGCACTGCAGCATGACACGCAAGATCAAATCCGTAGTGTTTCTGGCTATTATTTGAAAGATCAGGGAGTTGTGTTTGAACTAGCATTAAAACGTCGGCACCGGTTGGAGTGGATCTCTCATATCGACAATCTGGATGATGTCGCAGCAATAGGAGAGTTTGAACTGCCAGAATTCGATATGGACATCACGCAAGTCGAGATTTCACAGCCTATAGCTGAAGCTGTTTCTCAAGCCTATTCGGATGCTGCCGAGAAAGTCAGAGCAGGAGCCGAAAAGGTTCGCGAAGCCGTAGAAAAAGAAAGAGAAAATAGAATTCAATTACGGGAGCTTGAACGGCAAAAAGCGGAGCTGGAGTTTGCGAAAAGGCACGAAAGTGATGATCAAGTAAAAGAATTTACCGAGTCATTGAGAGAAGTTGAAAAGCGCATAGAAAAGCTTTCACTTAAGGATTCGGAATTAAAAGACCTTAAAGATAAGCTGAAAGCGAGTCTTGAGGCTTCACGGGTCAAACGCGCGAAAGAGAAAGCAGAAAAGCAGCGAGCACTCGAGAAAATGCTAGTAACCAGCTTAGCCCGAAGCTTATGTGACTATGGTGCGGGTTTAAGACGCTTACCTAGAAATGAGCACATAAGCTTTATTTACAGCGAACTCAGTAATGCTAACAATAAACATATATATGTTTATCCAAAATCCTTGGTGCAGCAATGTGTTAAAGGTGAGAAAACGGCAAAACAGCTTGTTGAGACAGTAACTAGCTATCGTTTTTAGGTAATCTGAGTTTGGGGTAAAAAAGTGACAAGATAAAACAGCATAGCTAAATGCTGTTTTATTTATGAAGGAACTTAAACTTGTTCGCGTTAAGCCTGCTCAATATTTTTTGCCGTAGTTAAATTTGGTAAAAAGAGTAAGTAAACCCAAACCACTAGATTAAAGTAGGGTAGCAAGCCCAGCCCTGTGAACAACTTTACCGGATATCCTTTTGTGTTGGCATAGCGGTAACATTGATAAGCGATAAGCAAGTTTGCAAGTAGTAAAAACAGTGATAATGACAGCATAATTTACCCCTTGAAGTCCATAGCAAGATGTAACTCAATCCTTTGAATGTCTATAAAATTAAGGTGTTACCCTAAAATTTGGAGACATTTTAAACTGGTATTTTTAATTATAGTGGACTTTGCAAGAAGTAAAAGTAACCTTTAGTATAAAAATGTTACTACGCTGTTTTTAGAGATAAAATAGTTTTCGCACTTCTCGCTAGTTGTTCAATAGGGAGTGGTCTCGAGATAAAGTAACCCTGTCCATAGTCCACACCTATTTCCTTAAGTTTTTGAAATATATCTCTGTTTTCGACATATTCAGCAACTGAACACTTATCTAATGAGTGACTAATATCGTTGACGGCTTTAACCAGCGCTAGATCAATTGGGTCGTTGAGCATGTCTCGAACAAAGGAGCCATCTATCTTAACATGCTGTGCGGGTAGTTGTTTTAGATAACTAAAAGTGCTGAAGCCTGTCCCGAAATCATCAATAGCGAAATGACAGCCAAGATCATTCAGATTTTTGATCATCGTCTGGGTTGCATTAAGATTGTTAATGCTGGCAGATTCTGTGATCTCAAAAATAACGCGATTAGCTGAAACTTGATGCTCTTTTAAGCACGCTTGAATGTGGGGCTGAAGTCGTTCATCTAAAAATGAATGTGCAGATAAGTTAATCGCTACTTGGCTCAAAATCTCATGTTCAGCCAGTGCTTTAATGGCAGTTCTGATCACGCATTGATCCATCAAAAATGTATCATTAAGTAGCTCTAATGCGGGAATAAACTGATTTGGGTAAATTGTCTCGCCGTTGATCTTTAATCTGAGCAGTGCTTCGTAATAGGCTATTTGTTGTTTTTTGAAATCCCAGATAGGTTGATAGTGGAGTTCGATGCTATCGTTTTGGAGTGCTTGCCTAACACTATGTCCCCACTCTAAACCGGTTTGTAGCGTCTGGTTTTGCTCATCTTCTTTGTTATAACAATGGACCAAGTTTCGGCCGAGATTCTTGGCAATATAAAGGGCTATATCTGCTTGTTTCAAACACTCGCTGGGATCTGCATTTTCATTGGTAATTTGCGTTAGTCCAATGGAGCAACTGAGAGAGTATGCATTATCTTCAAAGTGAAACTTATGTTCTTCGATAGCCATACAAATGCTTTCAGCGCACATATGAGCGTCTAGCAGGTTGGTGTGCTTAAGCAGCACAGCAAATTCGTCCCCACCAATACGAAAAGTTAGATGCTCTTCACCTATTTTGTCGCCAAATAACTCAGATACTTCTTTGAGTACGATATCTCCTTGCTGATGGCCTTTACTGTCATTAATGATTTTAAAGTGATCTAAGTCGATATAAATTAGCGCATGCTCTATATCTTCTGCGGACTTTACTTCATTACATAGCTGATTTAATTGCTGATCAAAGTAGTAGCGGTTGTGTAAGCCTGTAAGTGTATCATGTAGCGCTAAGTGTCTGAGTTGCAGTTCAGCTTGCTTACGCTCGTGAATGTTATCGAGTGTTGCAGTAATAGCGACCGAACTTGAGGTGTTCTTGATAAGTTGCAAGCGACACTCGATCCATACCAAATGTCCAGCTTTATGGCTGAGCTGCAGCTCTACTTGCGCATGCTGCCTTACACCACTTTGAATTTCCCCAATGACTTTGTTGAAGGCTTCAAGCTCATCCTTGGCAATGTAATCGCTGAGTTGAGTATTGAGGCTTGATTTAATACCGAACCCCGAGAGGTATTCCCATGCAGGGTTTATAAACCGGATCGCGCCTTTCAAATCTAATTCGACGACAACAGTTCTAAGGTGCAGCAAGATCCGTTGGTGCGCAGAAAATAAATCTTTATAGCGGCTTTCACTGCGACTGAGTTGCTCGACTTTATTGGCAAACTCTGCGTAGCTCACCATAAAATCTTCTCGTCGTGCCGCATGGTCACATACTTTGCTTAAAAATGGCATATCGTAAGGTGCTCGAACAAAGTCGGTAACGCCTAACAGTAATAGTTGTTCGGCATGGTCAGCATCGCGCTTGTCAATAATAGTTACGATTGCTTGGCTTGGGCGGTGCTTAAGAATACTTTCTACTAAGCTTTCTGCGGAACCTGACAAATTAGATGTTGTGTCCATCAAAATAATGGCGTAATCATCTTGAAGAAATAGCGATAAAGCGTTAGCCGCAGAGCTTACATGGGTGCAAACAAAATTGTGCGATAAGTGTTCACAAATTTTTTGGGCACGCTGTTGATTGGGTTCTAATAAGAGTAAGTTGAGACGACTACTTTTGTCTAAATGCGTTGACAGCACATTGGCCAAAATTTGAGGTAACATGTCTTGACGCTCAAAAGGTAGCACGGCATCGATACTATAACTGCGGGCGGTGGTTTCAGCTATTCGCTCACAATAAGTTGGTGGAATTAGTACGATGGGTGTATTTTTTTGTGTTGCGAGCAAACCTGAACGGATCATGCGCGAGAATCGCCAGCCATCTATTTTGCCAACATCCAAGCCGGTGATCACTAAATCTACAGCTTGGGTTTTCAACAAGCTTAGCGCATCTTGAGAGTCCGACTTAGCAATAATAGTAAAGACATCTAATGCACTAAGAGTTTTGGTCAAGGTTTGACGCTCGTGAGCACTGGCGTTAACAATGAGCAACGTTAGCTGTCTAGACACAATAAAAAAACCTCACCAGATACTGCGACACAATCGTTGGGCTTGTCTTTAAGTTAGCAAATCGCACTTAATCTCTGCTTGATAACAATCAAACAGTAAGTCGAACTTTGCTCTTGAAATCATAGCCGATAGCGATAAGTTATTGTTAAAACTTAAAGAATAAAGAACACACTGAACAAAGGTGCACACCGTACAAAATTTTTCATGGTGATTACCGCTGTAGACTCGCTAGGTTAAAGGTATTTACGCAAGGTTACAAGCACTTGATTTCGCCAAAACACCGCACTAGACTTGGCGCACTTTTAGAAATGAGGCCTTTCCATGCGCGTAGCAGACTTTAGTTTTGATCTTCCTGATGAGTTGATTGCCAGACACCCAATGAAGGAACGCTCTAGCAGTCGTCTTCTTACCTTAAATGGCAATAGTGGTGAAATAGAGCACAAGGTATTTAGAGATATTTTGGCACTCATTAATCCAGAAGACTTAATCATCTTTAATAACACTAAAGTTATTCCTGCTCGTATGTTTGGTCAAAAAGCCAGTGGTGGAAAACTAGAAGTACTGGTTGAGCGCGTTGTAGATGAGCGTACTGTGCTTGCTCACGTCAGAGCGAGCAAGTCGCCAAAGCCTGGTACCAAGATTGAGCTTGAAGGCCAAGCAACCGCAGAAATGGTTCAGCGCCACGGTGAATTATTTGAGCTGAGATTCGAGGGCGAAGAAAATGTATTGGCTATTTTAGATAAAATTGGCCATATGCCTTTGCCCCCTTATATCGACAGACCGGACGATGATGAAGATAAAGAGCGTTATCAGACTGTTTATGGTGAGAAACCAGGCGCTGTTGCTGCACCTACCGCAGGGCTGCACTTTGATGATGAATTGATGGCCAAGCTAAAAGATAAAGGTGTTGAGATGGCCTTTGTTACTTTGCATGTGGGCGCGGGTACGTTCCAGCCAGTGCGAGTCGATTCAGTAGAAGAGCATGTTATGCACTCAGAATACATCGAGGTCTCAGCAGAAGTCGTGGAGTCAATTAAAGCGGCTAAAGCCAGAGGGGGACGGGTGATCGCTGTAGGTACCACATCTGTGCGCTCACTCGAGTCTGCCGCTAAAGCAAACGGCGGTGAAATTGCTCCACTGTACGGCGATACCGATATTTTTATTTATCCGGGCTACCGATTTAACGTAGTCGATGCAATGGTGACCAACTTCCACTTACCAGAATCAACGCTAATCATGTTAGTGAGTGCGTTTGCAGGGCAACAGCATATTATGAAGGCTTACCAAACTGCCATTGAGCAAAAATACCGCTTCTTTAGTTACGGTGATGCGATGTTCTTGCAAAAGCAAGATAAGTAACTCACGTCGTACAACTATTAAAATGCCCAGTATTGCTGGGCATTTTGCGTTTTATGGCTTTAAAGTTGCAAGCTCGATATGGACTTTGTGTTTTTTATCCCAATATTAGAATTGCGCTAGTAATCTTGGTAGAATCGAAAGATCACTGCCCTAAGCATTGGCTTAGCACGTTTTTTAGTCAAAGTTGGACTGTTTTTCCGACAACGAGGTAACAATGAAATTTGAATTAGATAGCAAACAGGGTAAGGCTCGCCGAGGTCGCTTGATTTTTGACCGTGGCGTGGTAGAAACGCCTGCATTTATGCCTGTTGGTACTTACGGCACAGTAAAAGGCATGACCCCTGATGAGCTCAAAGAAACGGGCGCACATATCTGTCTAGGGAATACCTTCCACTTGATGCTAAGACCTGGCACTGAGATCATCAAACAGCATGGCGATTTGCATGATTTTATGAATTGGGATAAGCCGATTTTGACCGATTCAGGCGGCTTCCAAGTATTTAGTCTTGGTGCGATGCGTAAAATTTCGGAAGAAGGTGTGCTATTCAAGTCTCCAGTTAATGGTGAAAAGATTATGTTATCACCAGAAAAAGCAATGGAAGTACAGCGCGACTTAGGGTCAGATATCGTCATGATTTTTGATGAGTGTACGCCGTATCCAGCGACAGAAAAAGAAGCAAAAGACTCGATGGAGCTAAGCTTACGTTGGGCAAAGCGCTCTAAAGAAGCACACGGTGACAACCCTTCTGCGCTATTCGGTATTATTCAGGGAGGTATGTACCCAGAACTGCGTGCCGAGTCGCAAAAGGGCTTAGAAGAAATCGGCTTTGACGGTTATGCACTCGGTGGTTTATCAGTTGGTGAGCCAAAAGAAGACATGATCAATATTCTTGACCAATGCGCGTATAAAATGCCGGAAAACAAACCCCGCTATTTAATGGGCGTTGGTAAACCTGAAGATTTGGTTGAAGCGGTGCGTCGTGGTATCGACATGTTTGACTGTGTAATGCCAACGCGTAACGCTCGTAATGGTCACTTGTTTGTGACTGGCGGCGTGGTGAAAATCCGCAATGCAGCACACAAAACAGATACCAGCCCACTAGATGCGGAGTGTGATTGCCATACTTGTAAGAATTACTCTCGAGCGTACTTACATCACTTAGATAAGTGTAATGAAATTCTAGGCGCTCGGCTCAATACCATCCACAACTTACGTTATTATCAACGTTTAATGGAAGGAATGAGAAATGCCTTGTCTGAAGGTACATTTGATGAATTTGTCGAAGACTTTTATGCGCGCCGTGGCATTGCGGTGCCAGAGTTGGCTGACGTTGGTTTGACAGAAAATAATTAATTTATAAACGAGGAAGTGAAATGAGCTTTTTTATCTCAAACGCGCATGCTAGCACTGCAGCGGCAGCACCGGCTGGTGGTGGCATGGAAATGCTAATCATGTTAGGTATTTTTGGTCTGGTATTTTATTTTTTAATTTACCGTCCACAAGCTAAACGTGTTAAAGAGCACAAAGACCTAATGGGTGCATTAGGCAAAGGTGACGAAGTACTAACTCAAGGTGGACTTGTGGGTAAAATCACAAAAGTTGCTGATGATAAAGACTTTGTTGTAATCGCACTAAACGACCAAACTGAAGTGACAGTGCAAAAGTCAGCGGTTTCAGCAGTGTTACCTAAAGGTACAATGAAATCTCTATAAGAATAACAATAAAGGGATAGCCCAGTGTTAAACAAGTATCCAATGTGGAAGTACTTACTTGTTCTCGCTGTGTTAGCTATCGGTATTCTTTATGCCACACCTAACTTGTATGGCCGCGATCCGGCCATACAAGTATCTGGCACAAAAGGTGCTGATGCGACGCTCAGTGTACTAGATCAAGTTAACGAAACCCTACAAAAGAACGACCTTGCCGTGAAATCTTCTGCACTAGAAGATGGTCAAATCCTTGTTCGTTTTAAAAATGTTGAAGATCAGCTTAAAGCACAAGATATTCTGCGAAATAGCTTAAGCGATGATTACATTTCAGCAATCAATATGTCTCCTGCACAACCTGAGTGGTTAAAAGACTTAGGTGCAAACCCGATGAAGCTTGGTCTAGACTTAAGTGGTGGTGTTCACTTCACAATGGAAGTGGATATGGTCACGGCGATGGACAATGCACTTGAGCAAATGGAGCAAGATTTCAAGAGCGATTTGCGTGAAGAGAAATTGCGCTATCGTTCGGTACGTCGTGTCTCTAATAGTGAACGTGTACAAGTAACGATGCGTTCAGAAGAAGATAAAGACGCGGCGATGAGCTTTTTGAGAAAGCGTTACCCTGGTAACGATTTCATCAATGATAGTAGCGACAGCCTCGCTTTCTTTTCAAGCCTTAGCGACCTTAAATATAAAGAGCTGCGTGAATACGCTATCAAGCAAAACGAAACCATTATTCGTAACCGTATTAACCAACTTGGTGTTGCTGAACCTAATGTTCAACGTCAAGGTGGCGAGCGTATAATTGTTCAACTTCCAGGGGTTCAGGACACGGCTCGGGCAAAAGAAATTCTAGGTGCCACTGCGACACTTGAGTTCCGTGAAGTAGATGAAAATGCTGACGTACGTGCAGCGGCACAAGGCCGCACTCCTCCTGGCACAGAAGTGATCCCACATAAAGATGGCTATCCGGTTGTGCTTAAAAAGCGTGTTATCCTTGAAGGTACACATATCACCGGCGCGCAGTCTGGTATGGATGAATATCAGCGCCCCCAGGTGAATATCAAGCTTGATAGCAAAGGTGGGGCAAAAATGAACGCCTTCACCAAACGTGCCATCGGTAAACGTATGGCAACGGTTTTCATTGAGTACAAGCCATCAGGCAAGAAAGATGAAAACGGTAAAGCGTTACCCCCAATCAAAGTGGAAGAAGTGATTAACGTTGCAACGATTCAAGCACGTTTAAATAGCTCTTTCCGTATTACCGGAATTGATAGCCCTGCAGAGGCACATAACCTAAGCTTACTACTTCGCGCCGGTGCATTGGTTGCGCCAATTCAAATTGTTGAAGAGCGCACTGTAGGTCCAAGCCTTGGTCAGGAGAATATTGAAGCTGGTATGACAGCGGTTGTCCTTGGTTTTGCTTTTGTTCTTGCCTTTATGTTGCTGTACTACAAAGGTTTTGGTCTGGTAGCAAACCTAGCCCTTGCGGCTAACCTCATCATGATTGTAGGTGTGATGTCGATGATCCCAGGTGCTACACTGACGCTGCCTGGTATTGCCGGTATCGTGTTAACAGTTGGTATGGCTGTTGATGCAAACGTACTTATTTTTGAACGTATTCGTGAAGAAATTGCGGAAGGCCGCAGTCCACAGCAAGCCGTTCATCATGGCTACGACAGTGCATTTAGTACGATTTTTGATGCCAACATCACGACCCTAATTGCAGCAGTGATCCTTTTCTCTGTCGGTACGGGCCCAATTGCAGGCTTCGCGGTAACCTTAGCTATCGGTATCATTACTTCAATGTTTACAGCGATTGTTGGTACACGTGCGGTTATTAATGCCATTATCGGTGGCAGACGTATCACTAAGCTATCAATCTAGGAGACGGGCATGCAATTATTAAACTTAAAAAGCACTATCCGTTTTATGTCAGCAAGAAAGCTCTCAATGGCTTTCTCGGCATTGTTGATCTTGGCTTCAATTGCCTCGTTCATGGTGAAAGGGCTAAACTTTGGTTTGGACTTTACTGGTGGTACGGCAGTTGAAGTTGGGTTTTCGCAGCCTGCAGACTTAGCAAAGGTACGTAGTGTATTAGCCGAAAATGGTTTCGCTGATGCTTCTGTACAGCTTTTTGGCTCGAGCCAAGAAGTACTCGTACGACTCGCACCACGCGGAGATGATGTGAAAGCAGAGGTGTTGGGTAACCAACTCATTGCAGCGCTTAAACAAGCGGATGAAAGCGTAATTATGCGTCGCATCGAATTCGTAGGCCCGAGTGTCGGTGAAGATCTCAAGGAGCAGGGCGGTTTGGCGATGCTAACTGCGCTTATTTGTATCTTGATCTACGTTGCTTTTCGATTTGAATGGCGTTTTGCCGTAGGTGCTGTTGCAGCGTTATTTCACGATGTTGTGCTGACTATGGGGTTGTTCTCAATCTTAGGTCTTGAATTTGACTTAACGATTTTGGCGGCAATATTGGCGGTGATCGGTTACTCACTCAACGATACTATCGTTGTGTCCGACCGGATTCGTGAAAACTTCCGTAAAGTACGCATTGACGACACCTTAGAGATCATCAATATTTCACTGACCCAAACGCTTAACCGTACATTAGTGACTTCAATAACGACTATTTTAGTATTAGTTGCGTTATTCGTATGGGGTGGTCAAACCATACATGGTTTTGCAACTGCGTTATTATTCGGTGTGTTTATCGGTACCTACTCTTCTGTTTACGTTGCAAGCTCTGTTGCAGTGGCAATGGGCGTTAGTAAAGAAGATTTGATCCCGGTAGAAGTCGAAAAAGAAGGTGCAGACTTAGACGCTATGCCTTAATCATAGAATTTGACGTGATAACCGAAAGCGGCCTTCGTGCCGCTTTTTTGTTGTTGGCAAAATCTCATTTTATTGTTTCTAAAATATTACAT
>NZ_JAKEVK010000100.1:0-15939 GCF_022398435.1 Pseudoalteromonas sp. Isolate6
CTAAAATATTATACATCTAATTTTACTAGGGAAGAAAATGGCAATACCTCGTGTTTTCATTAGTTCTACTTGCTACGATTTGAAGCATATTCGAGAAAACCTTAAATATTTTGTTAGAACTATTGGTTATGAGCCTGTTTTGAGTGAGGAAGGCGCAGTATTTTATAACCCAACAATGCATACCCATGATTCTTGTTTGTCAGAAGTACCGAATTGCCAAATGTTTGTTTTGATAATAGGAGGCCGTTATGGAGGGTTATTTCGAGAGGGGGACAACTCGATAACAAATGAAGAATATAAAGAGGCAATCAAAAGCAAAATCCCCGTGTTCGCACTGGTAGAACAGTCTGTTTACTCTGATCACTTCTTGTACACAAAGAATAAAAACAATAAAAATCTCAATCATAATGAAATAGTTTACCCTTCTGCAGACAATACGAAGATCTTTGGGTTTATTGACCAGGTTCGTTCAAATTCAATTAACAATGCAATTGTTCCATTTCGAGATTTTTCAGATATCGAATCATATTTAAGGCAGCAATGGGCTGGAATGATGTTCTCGTTTTTAAGCAACCAAAATGAAGAGAATAGAGTTTCAGATATGATGTCTCATTTAGTTGGTGTAAGCGATAAAATTGAGTTTCTATCCACTCAAGTGTTGAAGTCTGTTGGCTCAAATGAATCCAAAGTTCTAGTTAAACTACATGATTTAATGTTAGATAGCGAAGCGATTAAAACCCTTTTATCTACTGGTCACAAACCTACCCTTATTGATATCTTGACTTCAACATCATTGAAAGAATGCTCTCTGTCATCAGGGGGGGAGTTGATTATAACTACTGGAGAAAATTACGTGACAACTTCAGCTGGTGAAATAGATGAAATGCACTACGAGATGATGGAAGAGGAGTATTCTCGATTAAAAGCAAATATCAGTGAATTACTAGCGAATGAAGGTATTACTCAACAAAAAATACTAGAAGTTTTGCGGGACGATGTATAACACATATGAACCTTATCCGGTCAATTAAGCATAACGATTCTTTTTAGCTGCTTTTAAGCAGCTAATTTGTATTGGCAACGCTTAAACCTGTTCAACTTCGTTATGTCGGTTAACCGTTAAATCGTTTACGGCAAACACATATAGGGGCGTTACGCCGTAATCTCTTATTGCGATCTCATCGCTGCCTAAATCGGTCGATACAACTTATCGTTTAGGGCCACTAGACATTCATCGGTTAACCTTAATCTTGCACTACTCAAGGGGATGGCTCATTCGTCCAGTTAGTTAAAGGCTCAGCTAAGGTGTAAACGATTCAATTCATTGCTTAAATAAATGCGCACCAATGGGGTGTCTAATCAAGGCCAAATAGCTTATTACTTCGACAATACTTACCTGTAAAATTCAGCTATTACTGACAAAAACACAAATAATGCATGGTTGTTCGTGCTTATCTAGTTAGGTGTTGAGCTCACCCCATTGTGCGACTTAGCCTTTTAAAAAACGTTCATCGTCGAATACCGTTTTGTTCTTAAGCATAAAATAAACACAACGACCGAGCTTATGGGCGAGCACTGAAAGTGCTTTGGCTTTGCTCATGCGTTTTTGTAATTTGTTTAAGTAGCACCGAGCTTTGTCATTTCCACGTAAATAAAGTACAGCGGCTTCACTGAACGCCCATTTCAAGTGTCCATTTCCAATTTTATTGCCGCTGGTGCCATAGGTTTTGCCAGCAGATTCTGCTTTGCACTTAACTGGTCGACAATAAGATGCAAATTTTTGTACAGACTCGAAGCGGTTAATATCACCAATTTCATACAAAATAGTCATGGCTAGAATAAGACCAATACCTGGTATGGTACGCAGTTGTGCGTAATAGTTTGGTTGATGCTTTTTAGTTTTGCTCTCTAAATAATATTCAAGTTTTTTAAGCTCTTCTGCGTAGGCATCGAGGATGGCTAGATCAAAGTTAACATTGCGTTGGACGGCTTGGTCATCAAAACGCGTTTGGAATTCTTGTCGAACACATTTGTTCTTCATATGTAACTCGAGTGGCGGGTAGTTGTACTGACTATTTGTGTTAACTATATGCGCTTTCAGTTGTGCGCCATGCTGAACCAGCCGTGTTCGTCTGCGAAGTAAATCGCGTGTTGAACGCATATTAGCAGGATAATTGTGAGCCAGCGGGAAGTTGCCACCACGCAATAGACTAGCGATTTTATAAGAGTCAATCTTATCGTTTTTGGCTTTACCACCGTGAATAGCTTTCATATAAAGCGCATGACCAAGCACAAAATCAATATCATGTTCAGCACATAAATCACTCACCCAATACCAACAATGCATGCATTCAACACCGATAACGATATCTTCGAGATAGGGCGAAATCAGTCTAAGTAATTCATGTTTATCAGCTTTTATTTTCTGATGAACAACTTTATTACCTCGCTCATCAATAATGCAAACGTATAAAATGCGTGCATGAAGGTCAATTCCACAATAATATTTATGAAAAGTAGTATAGAATTTCATTGAGCTTTCTCCTTTGGGTTTCGTCGCCCTGAAGTTTAGCTGTTCGCTAAACTTCGGGGAGAAGGTTCAATAAGTATCAAGGCCGTTAAACCAGGGACACAAAACAGCAGGCTTGTGCTCCTTCGTCGCCAGTTTAAGCCTGCTATTTTGTGTCGTTTATTATGGCGTTATACGTAAATAAGGAGTGCGTGTGAAACATCTAATAGTTTTATCTTTATCTCTAATCTTAGTGGGTTGTGGTGTTACTGGGACAGCAAGTAAAACAGAATTCCCTTTATTAACAAACGCTCCTGCATTTAGCGCCAACGTAAACTCAGTTTCACTCATAGTTGATAAAAATACAGCTGACAATGAATCATATGGGGCTTTTAATTGGGGTAGCTTTGATGAAGCAGACAAAAATAATATTCAACAATCAATCTTGAATACCCTTAACAAAAATACTTCAAACGTATCAAAAAAAGCTAAAGTACACGCTAAAATCCATCGCTACTCACAAATAATTACAAATGCAAGTTACGCAAGCTTTGTTATTGTTGATTGGTGTTTAGAAGTAAATGGTCAAATTATTCGAGATGAGGTGTTTTATGCTGGTCATAGCGATGAACTAAATATCTTTACTGGTAAATCTTTAGGTTGGGCGAAAGGACAAACTCACAAAGCAATTTCAAGTCGCATTATTAACCAGTCCATACAATTATTGTCCGAGCCTACTCTTCAAGACGCCTACCCTGAAAATAACGTATTTTTAAATGCTAAAGACGCGGTAGCTGCTTTGCCAAAACAACTTACTTCAGTTGGTGTTGCAGGTTTCTCTGGTGGCATGTATTACTATGTAGGTCCTACGACTGGTAATACTAACTTTAATCAAAAATCAGTTTATCAAAAGGTTAACTGGCAACAAGAAATTCAGTAAGCGCAAGTTACGTATAACGAGCGCCTCAACCAAGGACCTAAAAAGCTTGGCTTGCGTCACTTCGTTCCTAATTTTACGCCTGTTAGGCGGGCGCTAGCCCATAGAAATTTTTATGCGAAATTCACCTAGTACGGACGTTCACCCAACGCGTTTTTGTCCAAATATAAGTTGGATAAGCGTCCGTGATCGCAATTGGATTTAAGGTAATAAGTTGCTGTTGAACGGCCTAGTTTGGAACATATAAAACTGTGGGATTTTATTAAGCCTTTTACCCGAGCTTAAAATCTAGCTTGTTTAACTAAACTACTGTTTTGCTCATCACTACCACATCAACGCCTCGGTAATTGACGTTTTCGAGCGGTTGCCAGCCGAGTTTCCGGTAGAGTCCACCTTCTGGGTGTTCCGTTTGTAAATATAACGTTTTAACACCGAGTTTAATGGCTAGTCGCTCTGCTTCTTTGACTAAGCGTGAGGCCAACTGCTTTCCACGATAGGGCTTGTCCACATAAACGCCACCAATCCAGTGCTCTTTATCTGTGTAGATACTCATTTCATGAAATTTAAGCTGCACGACTCCTGCGACTGTATCGCCATCCAGCGCGACGATTACACAAGGAATACTAGAGTCGTTAAGGTAGTCTAAAAGCTTTTGCTCAAACCGCTCTACAGAAGCCTCTTCAACAATGCCTCCCCACTCGTCAAAGTACCACTTGGCAATAGTTGGTATCAGCGCTTTGTGCTGCGCTAAAAGTTTAAATTCCATTTTAATTCCTCAAATAAACATAATACTGACAAAGGATTATCACTCTCTTACAGTAACCACATTCCGTTCCCATTACAATTCCAGATAATGAGCTTTGGTTAATTGATAGACATAGATATCATGCTTTTCACCGCCTATATCCAAAAAGGCTTTTAGACGGTTTTTGCGTTTCATCCCTAACTTGAGCATCAACCGTTGCGATTGTCGATTGCCTACAGCGCATATTGCCTGAATGGTATCTACAGAGAGACTTTGAAAAGCCTCCTTTATCAGCGCTGCTGCAGCCTCATAACCGTAGCCGCAACCAATTTCACCCTCCGCTAATCGAAATCCAATTTCACCAACCTTTTTCTCTTCGTCGACATATTTAAAAACTAGCTCGCCAATCAGTTTTTCTTTTTGTTTATTCACTAAAGCCAAGATCAAACGCTCATCGACCGCACTTTTCCAAGGTTGGCAAGCTTGAATTAGCCTCTCTTTTGCCGACTCGAGTGTGGCAGGCGCACCGATATATTTTGACGTATTTGGATTTTTCCGATGGCTGTAAACCGCATCTAAGTCATCCATTGTCATTCGCCTTATGGATAAACGCTCTGTTTCAAACTGCATTGTTATTTTTCCCTATCCTAAGATCACATACATAGCCACCAATCTCATAGATAAACGCTATGTCGCAGAAGCTCTGCATTCTATTACTCTTTACAAACCGGCATAAGGACAGTGCGTAAATGCCGCCAGGTTATAAACAGTAACAGCGCACAACCAAAAACGAGTGCCGCGAGTGACTCTACGCCACTCAGTAACCACCTGTTGACCAACCAAGCCACGCAAGAGAAAAATAACAGTTCAACCGCGCCGACTAGCGCATTTGCTGTTCCTGCTTTCTCGGGATGTAAAACGCCAATAAGATGCATATAACTTGGAAAATAAGCGCCAAATACAAACATAATCGCAGCATAAGCAAGCAAAACAGCAAGCGCACTACCACTTGCAAATAGCAGCAATAACACGCTGACAACAAGCGCTGGCCAAGTCCAAATGACGATATCTAAATAAGCGCGCTTACGCTGCAATACCTTAGTTAAAATTGACCCTATGAGTAAGCCAAACATGGGGATCATCATCGCCTGACCTATTGCGTTGGCTTCCAAGCCAAACTGCCGTGCCAATAAAAACGGCAGATACAGTTGAATGGTGAGATACAAAAAAGTAGGCAACCATTTGAGCGACGCGAGGGAAATAAACGAGCGGTTTAACAATAGATTTTGATATTCATTAAAGAGCGCTTTTGGCCTCAGCGACATAGTAATTTTACTGCTCTGCTGCATAGTTTTATAACCATAAATCAGTATCAAAATATAGTAAGCGAACGCAAACCATGACATCCCCTGCCACCCTACCCAGCCAGATAAAACGCCAGCTAAAAAAGGGCTGCAAATAGCAGTAACACTCACCGACATTGATAGCGTCGCCATCGCGCTTTTAAGTTCACTACCCGATAATCTTGCAGCAAGAAGCGTTCGACCAATTAACACCGGCGACGCAGCACCAATGCCTTGCAACACTCGACCGATAAAAAATACCTCAGCGCTAGATGCAATTGAACAAAAAACTGTGCCTAGCAGTAAAATACCCAGCCCACTCAAAAATAACGGCCTATCACCAAACTTATCTCGTAGCGGCCCAACCAGTAGTTGCGCAGCTCCTAGTGTAGTGAAATAGCTAATTACTGCCGCTTGTCCTTGACTAGGCGTAAGCTGTAAGAAATCCGTGATATTAGGTAAAACAGGGATGTAGATTTGGCTTGCGATTTGAGAGCAAGACATCAGCAAAACAGCTAAAAACACAACTTGAAACACGTCAATCCCCTTGAATCTACTGAGGATGATTCTATCGAGCTTTTAATATCCAAAAAACAAGGTAATAATAAAAACACTTATTCTTGCTAGGAAATAATTAATGGATTGGCTAACCGGAGTGCGGAGCTTTAGCAAAGTTGTAGAGTTTGGCAGTTTTACTCGTGCCGCAGATGAAGAAGGTGTTTCAGCATCTGCAGTGAGCAAGCGAATTGACTGGTTAGAACAGCAGCTTGGCTTAACGCTATTTATTCGTACCACTCGTCAAGTCAACCTCACTGAGGCTGGGGAGCACTTTTTACCGAAGGCTTCTCAATGGCTAGCGCAGTTTGAATGTTTAACTGATCACGGACAAGCACTGAATCAAGCACCATCTGGTAGCTTAAAAATCGCTTCAACACTCGCAGTAGGCAGCACCATTTTAATGCCAAATATCGCCTCATTTTTAGCCGAATATCCCAAATTAAAAATTCATCTTAATGTCATCGCCCCTGGCGCGCACCCAGACCTTACTCACGATTTAGTGATCACACGCTACTATGAAGCTTTTGACTCAGCCTCTCATAAAGGTAGCCGACTCATTGATTATCAAATGCAGATCTTTGGTGCTCCTCACTATCTCAAACAGCATAAGCCTATCAAGTCCCTTGATGATCTGCGCCAACATAAAATGCTGTTAAGCAGCTACTACCACAAGCTAGGTGGGATTATTTTAGAAAATGGCGATGTCTTCCAGTTTGACAACTATAACTTTGTCTCTGATCAACTCGACGCTATGCTGACAGCAGCGGTACAAGGTTTAGGACTGGTATTTATTGCGCCTAGCTATGTGAAAAGGGAGCTCGACCAAGGTTTGCTCATACCTGTATTGCCTGAAGTAAAATCTGAAGCAAAACAATTATGGGCGTATTATCCCAAGACAAACTACACACCCTATAAAACCCAACTTTTTATCGAACACCTTAAAAAGCACCTGAACTCAACAGATTAGAAAAACTAGGCTTTCACATTTGTTCACAATTTTAGTACAAAAAATCCTCTAAAGATCCGGATCCATATGGTAATTTAGGGTGTTTACTCAATTTTGTAGTACTAACCAAGTATTTCGCTGCATAGTGCTACACATAATAATTTAAAGGACTAACAATGAGCTTTAATCTTTTTAAAAAAACCACACTGGCAACGCTAGTCTCTGGGCTAGCAGCAATGAATGCACAAGCAAGCCTATCGCTTAGTTTAGATACCATCACTAACCCAAAAATAGATTGTGATACAAAAATTGAATTATTAATGGCGAACGCTGCGAATGGCGAAAGTGACAGTTTATTACCTGCCGAGTCTATGCTAGATGTACTCAACACCCACTGCTACCAAGAGCAAAAAACTACAAATGAAACTGACCGGACCCCACCAGAGATAAGGTCAATCCTCTTAACCACGAACTCTGTTAATGTAAACGATGGAGAAAAAACCGTCGATATTACATTAAGATTTTACGATGAAAGCGGTGTAAAAGGTGCGCGCGTTTATTTATCCCCACCGACAGGGTTTAGTTGGGGGAGCAATAAATCAGCAGTAGCTTCTAATTGGCAGAAAACAGACGAGCCGGGAGTTTATGAGAGTAAAGTGAGTTTCACTTTCACCGATGCAGATGTTAATGGGAAGTGGTTTTTAACCCTAAGCCACTTAGTTGACGTAAACAATGCCGTTCGTTTTTGGCTACGTGAGAATGAAATTCAAGCTGCAGGCTTTAACCCATATATCGTTGTCACGAATGATAAAGTCACTGAAGGCATTAACCCTGAAATAAAATCTATTACGATTTCTGACACTGAAGTTGATGTAAATACAGGAGATAAAACGGTTAATATAGCCATAGAAGCTTATGACCATTCAACAATGTCAAAAGGTGTAATTAGAGTCTCACCGCCTAGCCAATATAAATCTCTTGCCATAAAATATGCTGAGTCATCTGATTGGCAAGAAACGGACGTCGAAGGGGTATATCGTTCAAATTATTCATTTACCTTTACAGATAAAGCGTTGCCAGGTGAGTGGTTTGTTGCCTCTGCGATGCTCACTGATAGCAATGGAAATATTGGTGCTTACAATCGAGGTCACTTTAATCAGCTCGGTCTACCGTCTGTTGTTACGGTTAAAAATCAAACTGAACTAGATATTGCTCCTCCGAGTATCGACAACGTCGCTTTTTCGTCAAACCAACTCACTTCAACGAATGGCGATCAAGATGTTACCCTAACCGTCACAATGTCAGATGTATCAGGCATGACCAAAGGTTACTATGCTCTTAGAGCACCAGAGGGAGCTGAAGCGAAAGATAAACTCTTTACTATAGAGCAATGGCAGCAAGGCAATGACCAAGATGAGTTTGTCGGCACTACCAGTGTGAGCTTTAGTAACGACGACTTGCAAAAGGGTAAAGGGGTTTGGCAACTGGATGCAAATATTCAAATAGACTCCGCAGGCATATATAGCCAAGGTGCTTATGCGCGAGAATTAACAACGTTAGGCGCTACACCCTACATCTTTGTTGACGAAGCGCAAATAAGTGAAGTTTCAGTTAAGAATATAACGGGAGCAAAGCAGCTAAAAGCAGGGACAAGCACTCTTGTCACACTGGAAATAACTGAAAATACACTATCCAGTTTGCCGCGTCTATTTGATCTCTATCTAGACTCAGAGGCCGCATTAAAGTTTGATTTTCACTCAATAGATCAAGAATATATGGTCAGCTGTGAAGATCTAAATAATCGTCGTTCATGCCGCTTTAGCAATGGTCCTGATGTTGAGTCAGTTCAAGTCTCGTTTAAGGTTGCGCCAAGTGAAGCTGGCGAGTTTGCACCAACTATCCGGTTCTCATCAGTAGCTCCTGAATTAGACTACTCAAATAATAAAGCCACATTTCAGGTGACAAGCTTTGACCTAAAGCAGTTTAATGTCGTGTTTAAGAACTGGGATGGAAGCGTGCTTTCTACGCAAACTATTGAAGAAAATAGTGCTGCTACGGCTCCTCAAGTTCCGCCCAGGGAAGGTTATACATTTACAGGCTGGAATAACGACTTTAATGATGTTAATCAAAACCTTACCATTACGGCACAATTTGAGATTAATAAGTATCAAGTGAAGTTTGTGGATTGGGATGACACAGTCATCAAAGCAGCAGAAGTCGTTCATGGGCAAGCAGCAACGCCACCTGCAGAGCCACAGCGAAATGGTTATGCTTTTACTGGGTGGGATATAGCTTTTGACAAGGTCACCAGTGAGTTAGTTGTAAAGGCACAGTACAAAGCAAACACAACTCCAACAACGACCGATAAGGAAGATAAAGGCAGTTCGGGAGGTGCATTTGGCTTTTTACTGGCGATGCTAAGCACACTGTTGGCTTTTGGCAGACGCAGAATATCTGCATAACCTGCAAACCTCACTTCAACAGCATAGCGAAGCGTCGCTATGCTGTTTACCTTCACCAAATCGCATGATAACCATATCAGCCACTTCGATGGATTCACCTGCTGCCTGTGCAGTGATCATGATGCGAAATGGTAACCCAAGTACAGATGGTAAAACACCAAACGATCCTGATGGCAATGTAGATAGCATCGTTCATCTTTAATATGGCTTAGAGAGCACCTGAAGGTGCTCTTCTCCTCTCCCGAATTCCCTGCTCAATAAACTATTGTTACAAATAAACACACCCTACTCTGGAGCTGATACTTAATATGTTGCTAAACTGAGTACAACAATAATAAACGAGTTTTACAGGTGTACTATGTCATTACAAAAATGGGGAGGTGTCGCGGCACTCACAGAAGCCGCGACTTATTTGTTTGGTTTTGTTTTATTTTTTGGGGTATTAGACTCAAGTGAGCACAATACACCAGCGCTTTATCTAGATTTCTTTGTGCAAAATCGCGATACCTTTTTTCTTGGTTATATCGTGATTGGGATTATCTTCAGCTTTGCCCTGATTGTGTTGGTGCAAGCAATTCATCAACGCTTTAGCACAATGTCACCTGACTGCATGAAGTTTGCTAGCATTGTAGGCTATATTTGGGCGGCGATTGTCCTTGCCAGTACCATGATTTTTTTAACTAGCATTGAAGCGATTGCAAAATTTCATGAAATGGATCCGACACTTGCGTTAACGATCAATCGCACCATTTCGATAGTGGTAGATGCACTTGGCGGTGGCATTGAATTAGTTGGTGCGATTTGGGTGTTAGCAATCAGTTGCATCGGTCTCAAACATAAAATATTTAGCCCACTGCTCCATTATTGGGGTTTGCTTGTAAGTTTGGCTGGGGTTTTAACTTTATTTTCAGGTTTATCTTTCCTTGCCAAAAACCCATTTTTTGAAGTGACCACAGCTATATTTGGTCTCGGACAAATTCTATGGTTTATAGGGCTTGGTATCGTATTACTAAAAGAAAGTTCAACGACTTCGCCGCGATAACCCGCAACCTATTCACAAGTTTGCCGAGCGTGTTGTTTCCTAAACTCGCCCGGCGTAACCCCTGTCTCTTTCTTAAACGCCTTATAGAATGAAGAGCGGGCGTTAAAACCAACGTCTAGAGCAATCTTTAGCACGGAATCTGCGCTAGTCAATAGTTCCGATTTTGACGCTTCTATTCGCCATTGGTTTACAAAGTCGAAAAAATTTACCCTCAGCGTTTCATTTAATGTTTGAGAAAGATAATTGGGTGAAACGCCACTGGCATCCGCCAGTTTTTTAAGAGTTAAATTAGCATCCATATAGAGCTTTTTATCTCGCATCACTCGAGTAATTTTATCGACAATTCGCGCTGACTGCTCGCCACTAAGTGCTGATTTTCTGTATTTGTCTGGTGTAGTTTTATGCTTTGTAGCGTCCAGACCTTCAACCGCATGCTCAATTTTCTCCCTCGCCAAACCTACTGGCAACATCGGTGTATGTTGCATTGCAAAAAAGGTGACACACCAAATAAGTATTAGCGCCGTGAATACTTCCGCTCTCAGTGTCAGTAGCGCTTGGCCAAGCAAATTGGATATAGAAACAGAGAATAGCGCAAATATCCATATACATATCGCTGCAAAAACCAGCCTTCTGGTAGTGTAGAGCCGGCGGTCGTCAAGGTTAGAGTAATGATTTTTTAACTGCCTTTTGAAAGCCAGCAAACGCTTCATAATTACCGCAAGTGTGACGCTACATTCTATTAGCCAAAGGCACATAAGGACCAGCATAATGCCTGCAAGTATTGATGAATATAATCCGCTCGGATCCTCATCACTAACAAAGAGCGCACTGTGCTGCTCAGGAGGTAAAGCACCTATCGCGACAGATACTGCCATCGCAGGCCACAGTAAAATAAACGCGTTAAGATCTGCTTTACTGAACGCCTCTTGCCTTTGCTCTGTCAGCCCAGCAATGTACAACCTTAGTGTAGGACAAAGTACAAATAGCATCGGAAAGCCAATAACGGTGTACGCTTGATACCAACTGGGAAACAAATGGGGCACGATGACATTGAGGGCAAGTACTCCGCAGGCTGTAAGAAACAACATCAACGGCAGGCGATAAACACGCGTCTTTTTGTTTATCATTAGCATTGGCACGCTGAGTACAGTTTGCCCAATGAGCATTGCAGTGAGCACCATAACGATAGGATCAACCACCATTCACTCCTGAAACTTGAAACAAACCTATCCGTAATACTTTGTTTTTCATACTTTTAAATTTAAAGAACCTTAAATCATGTCCGCGCCTTTACGCAAGGACGACAGCTCAGCCAGTGATAGTTAGTCTTACTCCATCCCTTAGATAAAGATGAGGGAAGAGCTCTAACATCTGAATAGATAAGCCAATATGACTTAAGGAAACAAGTATGACAACTGCAGCAGCAACTGGTCAGTCAACTCACAGCGCCAATACACATAAAAAGGTCGCCACACTGTGGTTATTGGTCATGTTAAATATGATTTATGCCGATATTTTGGCCTTTGTCTCCGCATTTATAACTCCTGGAGTAATAGAAACGTTGATGACGGGCTATTCCGGCTCGGTCAAATTATCACAACCGCTACTACTGATCTCTGCCATTCTTATCGAGATCCCAATTGCAATGATTTTTCTGTCTCAGTATCTTAACTATCACCTAAACCGAGCCTGCAATTTAGTCGCCGTCGTATTGACCTTTTTGTTTATACTCGGTGGTGTTGAAACAGATCCATTCTATCTATTTCTTGTGGCTATTCAGCTCAGTTTACTTCTGACGATCGCTTGGACAGTGATTAGGTGGCGAATGCCGCACGGCTCCAATCAATACAACGCTATAAATGAGTAATCAAAACATACTTATTACCGCTCTCAAACCACGTTCAAAACAAACGCCACAACCAAACAATGACATTCAAAGGAGTATCCACAATGAAAACGAGTCACTTAATACCACTGGCTATGCTAATGTTTAGCGCCCTGACCAACGCCACCAGCCTAGAGCAAGGCCAGACTGAGTTCGATAACGGCAATTACCGCCTAGCACAGTCCATACTACAAGAAACCAAGAGCAGTGATGTTCGTAAGCCTTTAATGTTGGCTCGTATTGCGCTGAAAAGCGATCAACCAGACGTAGCACTGCAACACATAGAAAACGCTATCCAAAGTGAGCCTAAAAACGCTGAACTTTATTTCTGTCATGCTGAAGTCGTCGCGGTACTTGCCGAAAAAGCTAGCATTTTTAAGATCTCTGGCTACATCAAAAAACTCAAACGTTCGTTCCTTAGGGCCGTGGAGCTCGCACCAGATAATGCCAATTATCGTAGCGCTTTGATCAAGTTTTACCTCAATGCGCCCGCTATGTTTGGCGGTGATGAACAAGAGGCTATCAAACATATCAAGCAGTTAGAAAAAATAGATCCCTTCGCCGCACACCTAGCACGATTACACCTTTATGCGAAGTTAGATGATAAAGCCGCCTTTGCTCACTCACTCGAAACGGTATCAAAAGATTTTGGCACGGAACCCGAACTCTATTACACCTTAGGTATCGTGTATCAAGAACAAAAAGAGCTTGAGCCTGCTTTACATCAACTTCGTAAGGCAGCTCGAATGGAAGCAACGACGCCAGAGCAGAAAAAAGCCAAGTACCGCTCACTTGTACTTATTGGAACACTCAGTCAACAGCTAGCACGCCACCATAACGAGGGGGCAGCCGCCTTGCGTCAATACCTTGAAGAAGCTACCCCGAGCTACGATATGCCGGACAAAAGCCAAATCAAGTTTCAGCTAGCGACGATCGCCAAAGCCCAAAACCAAGTGGCAACTGCACAACAACTATTACAAGAAGTGATAGCCGAAGCACTAAGTAAAGCACTTAAGAAAAAAGCGCAATCAGCACTTGGCAAGTTAGCAAGTTAGCAATAGATCTAACTGGGTAACTTTTTTGTCACAGCTGTTGTAAATCAGGCTTTGTGCAGGTTTCATATTGCGGTGAATCTAATTTATACAAACATGGGCAAACTTTGCGCTTATTTGACAGACAAATCTTGCCCCTATCTCGCTCTAAGTTCTACTACCATCTGGGTAATAGAGCTTAGAGACTGACGAATTTACTTACCAAATAGCGAGCGATTAGAAGTACATACGCCCCTGTTAGCGAAAAGCTTGCAGCTAAAGATGCGTGCGTTACTAGCGTTTAAGCTAGTTACTCTCAACTAATTTTACTTTTTGCATCATGCCCTGATCTTCATGATCTAGAATATGGCAATGCAATACAAACTCTCCTGTGTACTGTTTTTTTACATCGCCAGTAAATCCAGGGAGTGATGTTGGATAACGATATTTACTGTAAATCACTGTATGTGGTGCAGTTTTAGATTGCTTCTCACCTTTGTGTTTATCGTCAGGCGAGTCGTTATCTTTTTCTATCGCCAATGTATCCCGCCATACCCATTGCTGCTCACCGTCAGGACCTATTCTTGACGCGTAAAATGGATTCACATGAATGTGGAAAGGATGCATTGGAGCAAGGCCTCGGGTACACAAATCCCATCTTTGCCATGTACCAAGAGTTAATTCTCGAGTACTAATCTCACCATAAGGCTTGCCGTCAACAGAGAAAATAAGGTCTTTGGATTTTTCTTCGTCTGAAAGCTTATTATCATCAGGAAGCACACCATTATTAACGTCTTTATTCCCTATATTCTCACAGCTGAAATCTACTTTTTTGCTCTGTGCGCTTTTTATCGCTCTATCCACGGCAACACGTGAGCCCAAGTAAAACATCATACTTTCTTTATCCGTACTCTTGTCCATGGCTTTTATTTCAGCTTGAGTTGGTGCTTCATGGGCTCGATATTGCGCTAGCCCAGCGCTAGTTGGTAATACGGCTTCGGCCTTAGAAACGGGTTCTCCGGTTACCACAATTTGCATCAGTTCTGCAGTATCTTCTGGCACACCTTGAAGTGATTTTTGTGGCACAGAATCCAAATCCACTAGCCAGTAAACCCCTTCTTTGCTCGGAGCTTGATAAAGATAATCTGCTCGATATCCTGGCTGTAACGGCTCAGTTGAGGATACCGCACTGCTAAGATCCCATTTGTCCAAACGGCCTGTGTTTAAACCATCAACAGAGATCTGATTCAAGTAGCCTAATGGCTTAGGGTTGATATCCTGTTCCCAATTAGGTTTACGAACAACAGAAAGCTTAATTGTTTCACGTACACCAGCATGGATAAAGCGCCAACGCTGAATTTCATTGGGCCGCATAATTACTTTGGGTACAACCTGACCATTGATTAAGGTTCTCCGCTTAGTTTGTTGCCATTCGCCGGGACCAAAGATGTCAAAGTCTTTGCCGTCTATCTGGCAAACTGGAACACCAGCTGGTCGATTTTTAGCATCGTAATATTCGATTTGCCCATGACAGTCGTAAGCAATCTGTTGAAGCACAATAACTTGCTCTTTCTTGCCTTTTATCTGAGGTTGGTTTTGAATATCCTTTTTGGGATCTCCACCTTCGATAATAATGGCCCCGGCCATCCCGCTAGATACTTGAAGTGCAGTTGAACCATGTACATGCGCATGGTACCAAAAAGTCCCCTGAGGATGAGATTTTGGTATTCTTACTTCATATTGAAACCCTTTCCCGGGTTTAACTTCCAATAGTACGTTGTCACTTTGCTTGCTAGGTGACACCCACAGGCCATGAGTGTGGAAGTTAGTCACATTAAAATTATGCGGCGTGTTCATCTCCTCTGCATCCTCTTTAGACATCTTTATATCGGAGTGATGTCCTGCGTGTTCGGAGCTTGCACATAAATAATTTTGATCTTTTTTACCAGTATAACTCTCGCAAGTTGGTAAGCGATTCTCTAGGCGAAATCTTAAAATATCTCCAGGTGCCAGTTTAAGTGTTGGCCCAACGAGCGCACTCTTAAATTCTTTTTGATCGCCTTGCTTGTAAGCATAATTTCTTAACCAAGTATTACATTTGGCTATTTTGTTTTGTTGATACTGTACTGCCAGCGTAAAGTCTAGCGCTCCATTTTCTGACTTAAGCACATCAGGCGCAGTCAACGATTTAAGCTCAGGTTCAATATACTCATATTTACAATCATTTTGCTTTGACAACACATCGCTGGGGACGACACCAATTGGATTATAGTGTTCAACATCAAAGTAAACCGGTGTATAGCCTGAGTGGTTTGACTGACTTGATTGAGTTGAATGATTTGAGTGACCGATGTGCTCGCGTTTGGCATCCTCAACAACAGCACATGAAGAGGACAAGATAGCACTCAAAATCAGTAACATTGGATTTCTCATACGCTGCTCCCTAACGTTCATTAATATTGTGTTAAGAATATATAATAG